>JBFZER010000022.1:0-8936 GCA_041306765.1 Spirochaetota bacterium
ATCGCGCCGATATCCTCGCGGAACCATGCTCCTTCGAAGCGGATACTCCGTACCGCGGCCAGGCCGTTCTCCCGGGCCTCCGCCAAATCCGTACCCAGCCCCACCGCCGTGAAGCACCGCCCGCCGCCCGTCACCAGGCGCCCGGAGCCGTCCCGGGAGGTGGAGGCGTGGAAAAGGATGTTCCGGCCGGAGACGTCCGCGGGAAGGGCTTTCACGGGGATGCCCTTGGGGTAGGAGCCGGGATAACCCGGGGCGGCGGCCACGAAGCCGCAGGCCCAGGAGTCCGGGACCCGGGAGGCCGCCTCGGCCGCTCCCGGATCCAGACGGCCCGACGCGGCGGAGGCCAGCAGGACTCCGAGATCGCCGGCCATCACCGCGGCCAGGGACTGCGTCTCGGGATCCCCGAAGCGGACGTTGTACTCCAGGAGCTTCGGGCCCTCGGCGGTGGCCATGATCCCGAAGAACAGGACTCCCGGATAGGCCAGCCCCTCCTCGGAAAGCCCCCGGAAAGTGGGCTCTACGACCTCGGACCTGATCAGCGCAAGGAGCCCGGGGGAGGCGAAGGGTACGGGGCAGAGGGCTCCCATTCCCCCCGTGTTGGGGCCGAGATTCCCGGGCAGGGGCTTCTTGTGGTCCGCGCAGGGAGGAAGGACCGCGTACCGGGTCCCGTCGCAGACCGCGAAGATCGAGAGTTCCCTGCCCGTGAGGAACTCCTCCGCCAGAAGGACGTCCCCGGCAAGGACCGATGCCCCGAAAGCATAGAGCTCGGCCGGGTCCGAGGACTCCAGGACCCCCTTGCCCGCGGCCAGTCCGCTCTTTTTCAGGACCCGCTTCCCCCCGGTGCGTTCGATATAGCTCCGCAGGTCCCCCCCGGTCCGGAGGACCTCGGTCCGGGCCCGGGGTATGCCGTGGCGCTCCGCGAAAGCCCGGGCAAAGTCCTTGCTGGATTCCAGGCGGGCCGCCGCGGCGCCGGGCCCGAATACCGGATATCCCGAGCGGCGGAGCCGGTCCGCCAGGCCCGCGGCCAGGGGATCCTCGGGGCCGATCACCACGAGATCCGGCCGGGCCTCCCCGCAGGCGTCCAGGACCGCGGCCGGGTCGTCAGGGTCCAGCGAAAGGTTTTCCGCGATCGCCGCGGTACCCGCGTTGCCGGGGGCGCAGAGGACGCGGTTCCCCTCTGCCACGAGGCGCCGGGCCAGGGCGTGCTCCCGGGCGCCGGAGCCGATGACCAGGATATTCATGGCAGGCTTTTTCCCGCCCCGTTCCGGGCCATCTCGTCCAGCATACTCAGGACAGCCTCCCGGTAGAGTACGTGCTCCAGGGCGTGGATCCGGGCCTCGAAAGCCTCGAAACTCTCCCCCGGAAGGCGCCGGAGGCTGGCTTGCCGGAGGATCGGCCCGGTATCCAGGCCCTCATCCACCCGGTGCACCGTGGCGCCGAGGGTCTCCTCTCCGGAATCCCAGGCGCGCCGGAGGGCGTCCAGGCCCGGGTAGGCGGGCAGGAGGGAGGGGTGGACGTTGAGGATCCGGCCGGCCCGGCGCCGGACGAATCCGGGGGAAAGGATCCGGAGGAAGCCCGCCAGGGCCACAAGGTCCGCCCCGGCCTCCGAAAGGAGGGCCTCGATTTCCGTTTCCGCCTCCCGCCGGGGCCTGCCCGAGTAGGACACGTGCCGGGCGGGCACGCCCAGGCGCTCCGCCCGCCCGAAGGCTCCCGCTCCCGCCCGGTCGCAGACCAGGAGGACGCACTCGTGTTCCGTGGGCTCCAGGGCCCGGGCCAGGGCCTCGAAGTTGGATCCCGAGCCGGAGGCCAGGACCGCCAGCTTAGGCACGGATCAGCTCCCCCATCGGGAAGCAGGCTATGCCCCGGTCCCGGCAGAAGCTCAGGATCGAGGCGGCGTCCGCGGCCTTGACCGTGAAGGCGATCCCGACCCCCAGGTTGAAGACCCGGCGCATCTCCTCCTCGGGGACCTGTCCGCCCCGCTGGATCCGGTCGAAGATCGCGGGCCGCGGCCAGTCCCAGGTGAACCGGGCTGTCAGGGTTTTCGGGATGACCCGCTCGAAGTTGGCCGCCAGGCCCGAGCCGGTGATGTGGGCCGCTGCCAGGAGCTTCCCCGTCTCCCGGAGCAGCCGGAGTTCCCGGACATAGATCCGGGTGGGGGCGAGGAGGTCTTCCCAGGCGGCCCGGTCGTCCGCGGGGACGCATTTGCGCGCCAGGGAGTAGCCGTTGGAGTGCACCCCCGAGGAGGGAAGTCCCAGGACGGCGTCTCCCGCCTCTATGCGGGCCAGGAGGGGGAGCATCCTGGACTTCTCCACGACCCCGACGCAGAAGCCCGCCAGGTCCAGGTCATCGGGGCCGTAGACGTCGGGCATCTCCGCGGTCTCCCCGCCGGCCAAAACGCAGTCGGCCTCCTCGCAGCCCGCCACGATCCCCCGGATCACGTCCCGGAGCACCTCGTCCCGGATCCGGCCGCAGGCGATGTAGTCCAGGAAGGAGATCGGGTCGGCACCGCAGACCGCCAGGTCGTTCACGCTCATGGCCACCAGGTCGATGCCGATGGTATCCCAGCGGCCCAGCTTCCTGGCCACCAGGAGCTTTGTGCCCACCCCGTCGGTGGTGGACAGGAGCAGGGGCTCCTTCCACCCCGTCAGGTCCAGGGGTACGCCCCCCGCGAAGCCGCCGATGGCCTTGGACACCGCCTTGGAGGGCAGGTCCCGGATGAAGTCTGCGAAGGCGTCGCCGGCGGCGATGTCGACTCCGGCCTTCTTGTAGCTGTCTACGGGCATGGGGCATCCTTTCCCGCCCCGTTCCGGATGGGGCAGGGGTAATCGCCGTCGAAGCAGGCGTAGCAGTACTCCGCCGGCTCGGCCAGGCGGCTCCGAAGGAGGTCCGGGGGCAGGAAGCGGACCGTATCCGCCCCCACGTGCCGGGCGATCTCCGCGGGGCTCATCCGATTGGAGATGAGCTCCGACCGGTCCGGGATGTCGATGCCGTAGCCGCAGGGACCCGTGAGCTCCGGGGCGGACAGACGGAGGTGGATCTCCCGGGCCCCGGCTTCCTTGAGGAGTCCAACGATCAGGCGGCCGGTGGTGCCCCGGACCAGGGAGTCGTCCACCAGGACCACGCGCTTGCCGCCCACGATCTCCGGCACCGGGTGGAGCTTCATGCGGACCGCGAACTCCCGCTCCGCCCGGGTGGGCAGGATGAAGGAGCGGCCCGCGTAGTGGTTCCGGGTGATGCCGAACTCGAAGGGGATCCCCGCCCGCCGGGCGTAGCCCAGGGCCGCCAGGTTTCCCGAGTCCGGGACGGGCACCACCAGGTCCGCCTCCACGTCGTCCGCCTCCGCCAGGGCCTCTCCGAAGCGCTCCCGGGCTGCGTGCACGGACTCCCCGAAGACCCGGGAGTCCGGCCGTGCGAAGTAGATGAGCTCGAACACGCAGCGCGCCCGGCGGGGGGCCGCCGGCAGGAAGAAGGACCGCTCCCCCCGGCCGTCCACGATGACCGCCTCCCCGGGCAGGATCTCCCTCTGGGACACCGAGGGGCCCAGGGCGTGGAGGGCGCAGGTCTCGCTGGCGACGTAGCGCACCCCGTCCTTTTGGGCGATGTGCAGGGGACGGAAGCCCCAGGGGTCCCGGACCGCGACCAGGGTCTCTCCCCAGAGCATGCAGAGGCTGTAGGCGCCCTCCAGGGGGGCCAGGGCTTCCCGCAGGATGGCCTCGATCCCCTCGGCCCGGCTCCGGCTCAGGAGGTGCAGGATGAGCTCCGAGTCCGAGGAGGACTGGAAGATGGCCCCCTCCCGGGTCAGGGCGGCGCGGAGGGCGGCGGAGTTGGAGATATTGCCGTTGTGGGCCAGGGCGACGTCTCCCTTGGAGCATTCCACGGCCAGGGGCTGGGCGTTCCGGATACCTCCCCCCCCCGCGGTGGAGTACCGTACGTGGCCGATGCCCCCCGTGGAGGAGGTCCGGCCGTCCAGCCACCGGTCCGCCGCCCCGGCGACCATGCCCAGCCGCCTGTCGGCCCGGTGCGCGCCGCCCTCGCTCCAGACGATGCCGGCGCTTTCCTGGCCGCGGTGCTGGAGGGCGAAGAGCATATAAAAGAGGGCGGAGGGGATGTCGAGGGGAGCGGTGGACCGGATTCCGGCCACCCCGCAGTAATGGCCGAGGGAGGGAGAGTCGAGGGGTTCCACGGGCGTTTCTAGCACGGCCCGCAGCCGGGCGTCAAGGCGAGCGGCTAGGGGGCCGGTTCCGTCTCCGCCATGCCCGAGGGCTCCAAGGCCAGGCCCGCGGCCCCGACGGGGGCGTTCGCCACCCGGATATAGGTGAAATTCCGCATGATCCGCAGGAGGGTGTCCAGCTGACGCTTGCCCTCGGCGATCTGGCCCAGGATCTCCTTGTTCCGGGCTCCGCCCAGGGTTCGGATGTTCGTGACCAGGTCCGGGCTGGGGCGGCGGTAATCCGTCAGGAGATCCGCCGTCGCCTCCCAGAGCATTTGCAGGAGGCGGGTTTCGTCCTCGCAGATCTCCCGGGCGCGCTGGTTGATGGCGTCCACCAGGCGGTTCAGGAACTGGGATACGTCCTTGCCCCGGCGCATCTCCTCCACGTAGCGCTTCATGGCCACGATGCTGATGCGTCCGTTGCTGCGAAGACTCGCCTCGAACTCGTCGATGCGGCCCGCCGACCGTTCGCACTGGTAGATGATGTTGGCCAGGTTGTTCTGGAAGCCCTTGTTGTCGAAGTACCCCTCCACCAGGAGGCGCTTGATCGGTTCCTTGATCTCTTTTTCGAAATTGTTGTGCACGAAGGTCTTGAGGATCCGGAGGGGCTTGATGTGGGTGAATCCGTTGGGGCTCTCCCTCCGGAGGTAGGCGTCCTCCTCCTCGTCGTAGCCGTCCACCGGCGCGACTTCCGCGCTTCCGAAGAGGGCGTCGATATCCGTGGAGATGGCGGTTTCGTGCCGCTCCCGCTGGAGCCGTTCCCGGTCCTTTTCGTACTGGGTGGTCATTCGCCGCCGGTAGCGTTCCACGTAGTCGTTGGTTTCCCGCACCAGGGGCGGATCGTAGGCCGGGTCGGACTTGAGGGCGCGGATAAGGGCCAGGAGCACGTCCCGGTGCAGCCGGAGGGCCAGGCCCTTGTTCAGGGCGGAGAATATCTTTTCCAGCTTCGGCCGCTGGGTCGCGGCCGGGGTCTGGGGCGCCTGACGCTCCAGGATGATGAGCAGATTCTGGACCAGGTTGTCCCCGAAGGTGTAGTCCGCGATGATGAAATAAAGGTCGACTAGTTCGGGAAGGACCTTTTCCCCCTCCGCGGGCCGGAAATCCGGGCGGTAGCTGGGGTTGTCCATGTTGGCCCCCGGATCGAACAGCCCGACGATGCGGTCCCAGTCGTACCGGCAGATGTCGGAGAACTGCTCGACCTCAGCCAGATCCCGGTCCAGGTCGCTGATCGAGAGGGAATCGACCTGGCGGAGGAAGTCCTGAAACTCCCGGCCGATGGCCTCGAACTCCTCGTCCTCTTTCACGGAATTGGCGATCCGCGCCTTCATCCCTTCGTAGGCGAAGGATGCTTTCCGCTCCCGGGTCTCCTCGGGCAGACGGGCGTCCACGAGGTGATCGAAGAAGCGCTGGTAGATCCGGATGTCCGAATGGGAGATGGTCTTGCGGGCCATGTCCACCAGGGGCCGCAGGATGGATCGGAAGTTGTACGCCCCCTGGGCGAAACCCGGCAGGACCAGGTTTCCCTTGGGCTTGTAATACGCCGGGCGGATCTGGGACAGGTAGGCGTAGATCTTTCTTAATTCCGCTTTTTTTGCCGCGTCGGGTCCCCCCCGGCCGAAGACGCCGCGCAGGAACTCCACGAGGGATGAGAAAATATTCATGAGGATATTCTAGGGCCTCCCGACGCGCTCGGCAAGTATGCCTCGAACAGGAGCTATCGGGCGCTTCGTTCCGCGACGGCCTCGCACCGGGGGACCTGCAGGTAGAGGGGCAGCCGGGTTTCGAGTTTGGCGGAGAGCCGGCGGGCTTCCCGGCGGTCCAGGAATTCCCGGGGAGCCAGGATGGGGGCCCCCAGCCGAAGGGCCAGGGCGATCGCGTCCGAAGGCCGCACTTCCTTTTCCCAGCGCCGGAGTCCCCTGCGGTAGCGGATGCGGGAGAGGAAGCGCTCCCCCCCGTCGTCGTCGGGAACGGCGTCGTAGATGCGGGCGGATTCCAGGAGGAAACCGTGATCCCGGAAGAAGGACGCCAGGAGATCATGGGCCAGGGGCCGGTAGGGGGCGATCCCCTCCAGCTCCAGGATGATGGAACTCGCCTCGTAGGGCCCGACGGGGATCCTCAGGGAGGACGACCGGGGCTCGTCCTGGAGCACGACCAGGGGCGCCTCGTCCCCGAACCCGGCGGCGACGCCCCGCACGGCCAGCACGATATCCTTGGTTGCCATACCCAGGACTATATCCCGCGGCCGCGGGAATTCGAGCGAAATGGAGGAAATTCCGGCGCCGGGGCGCCGGGCAGGGTTCCCCCCGGCGCCGGCAAGCGCTATTGACACCCCCGGAAACGGGGCACTAGAGTTTCAGCAGCGAAGGTTACAGCTGAAGACTGCCCCGGGGGAAGCTGCCCTGCCGAGGGCGGGGCGTTCCATGCGCGGCCGCCCCCGGGACTTCCCGGCCAGCCGAGGATCGATTCATCGGCGTCGATACATCGCGAGCCGCCGCGGTATGGCGGCGGGCGGAAAGGCGTTCAAATGTCCGATTTTCTTCCCGACGCCGAATTCGAGCTGTACCGCAAGCTGATCTACGACGAGAGCGGAATCCATTTCTCGGCCACCAACCGGTCCATCCTGGAAAGCCGCCTGCGGGAACGCCTTCGGGAGAAGAAAACCGACAGCCTCCGGGACTATTTCGATCTCATCACCCGGGACCGGGAGGAGCTGAAAACCCTCCTTGATTCGGTCACCACGAACCTGACCCGATTCTTCCGGAACCAGCCCCACTTCGACGCCCTGGAGAAGTTCGTCGCGCCCGAGCTGATCCGGATCCGGGGCGCATCCCCGGACCGCAGGCTGCGCATCTGGAGCGCCGGGTGTTCCACCGGGGAGGAGCCATACACGATAGCCCTCCTTCTCAAGGAGATACTCCCCGCGGGCTGGAACAGCGAGATCGTGGCCAGCGACATCAGCCTCAAGTCCCTCATGGTCGGCAAGGAGGGCTTCTACCCGGACTCCCGGATCGCGGGGATCCCCGAATCCTACCTGCCCAAGTACTTCGAGCGCAAACCCAACGGGTGGCAGATACGGGACGACATCAAGAAGCTCATCCGGTTCGATTATCACAACCTGAAGAACGATTCCGGGCTTCGGAACATGGATATCGTGTTCTGCCGCAACGTCCTCATCTACTTCGACGAGGCTGCGCAGAAGGCGGCGGTGGAGCGTTTCTACGAGACCATGGGCCCGAAGTCGTTTCTGTTCATCGGGCACAGCGAGTCCCTGTTCGGCATGAACACCCGGTTCGAGTTCGTGAAGACCGAATGGGCCTGTTTTTACAAGAAGGAAGTAAAATGATCGAAAGGCCCTCCCGGCGCCGGCGGCTCCGGGGGGACCCCTGAGCGACATCCCTGGAGGAACCAGAGTGCCGGATCCCGTGAACGTGCTGGTAGTCGACGACTCCGCGCTGATGCGCAACCTGGTCTCCAAGATGATCGAGGCGTCGCCCGGCCTCCGGGTGGCGGACAAGGCCATGAACGGCCTCTTCGCCCTCCAGAAGATCCCCCGGTGCAATCCCGACGTGATCGTGCTGGATATCGAGATGCCCGAGATGAATGGAATCGACTTCCTCAAGGAGCGCAAGCGTCTGGGGATCGAGATACCCGTGGTCATCCTGTCCGCCGCGGCCCGGAAGGGCGCCCAGGTCACGATGGACGCCTTGTCCCTGGGGGCTTCGGACTTCATCACGAAACCCTCCGGCTCGGTTTCCTCGGACATCCACACCGTGGCCGGCGAGCTAGCCCGGCTCCTGCTTGCATACGGCACCCGGTACCAGAGAAGCAAGGGGAAGAACCCGGTATCGTACCCCTTCGAATCCCCGGAGCTCATGCTGGAGAAAGAGCCTTTCCCGGCCGCGCCCGTTGCTCCTCCGCCCCGGCGCGCGCCGGGGCCGGCCGAAAAGCCCGTCCCCGCCCGGGCGCCGGGTCCCGTCGACCTGGTCGCCATAGGAATTTCCACCGGCGGACCGAACGCCCTGCGCCAGGTCTTCGCCCGGATCGATCCGAACCTGGCATCCCCCGTGGTCGTGGTCCAGCACATGCCCGCAGGCTTCACGGAGGAATTCGCCCGGAGCCTCGACAGGATCTGCCCCCTGGAGGTGAAGGAGGCGGCTGACGGGGACCTCTTGAAGCCGGGCCGGGTTCTGGTCGCCCCGGGGGACAAGCACCTGCTGGTGGAGAGGAAAAGCCTGGCCGCCGTGGTCCGCCTGTCCGACGCCCCCCCGGAAAACGGGCATCGCCCCAGCGCGGACGTCCTGTTCGCCAGCGTCGCCCGGGAATACGGCAACCGTGCCCTGGGGGTGATCATGACCGGCATGGGCCGGGACGGCGCCCGGGAACTGGGGACCCTGTTCAAGGAGGGCGGCATCACCCTGGGCCAGGACGAGGCTTCCAGCGTGGTCTACGGAATGCCCAAAGTGGCCTTCGACCTGGGACATGTCACCGAGCAGGTGCCCCTGGACCGCATGGCGGACAGGATCTCGGAACTCGCCCGACAGCATCGTTGAACCGCCGCAGGCCATTTTGAGGCAGCCGGTTTCCGCGAAGCGGAAACCGATCCGTAAAGCCGCCGCAGGCCATTTTGGGGCAGCCGGTTTCCGCGAAGCGGAAACCGATTCGTAAAGCCGCCGCAGGCCATTTTAAGGCAGCCGGTTTCCGCGAAGCGGAAACCGATTCGTAAAGC
>JBFZER010000023.1:0-8476 GCA_041306765.1 Spirochaetota bacterium
GACCGATTCGGCCCGGGTCGCGGCGTACCAGGTAGGGGCTTTTTCCGAGGAATCCAACGCCTCCGCCCTGGTACGGGAACTGGCCGGCAAAGGGATCAAAGCCTCTCCGGAACGGAGGGAGCGGGGCGGGCGGCCCCTGTGGGTGGTGCTGGTGCCCGCCGGGGCGGATTCCCAGGCGACGCTCCTGCGCCTCAAGGACGCGGGCTACGAGGCGTATCCTGTTTTCTAGCGGGGTGTTGACCGCCTCGAATCAGGGATTCGGAAGGCGCTCGAAGACCAGGGGGGATCCCTCCACGAACTCGATCCCGTCGATCGCTACGCGCACGGGGGTGAAGGTGAGCACCTCGACGGCTTCCCCGTTCTCCTTTCTCTGGGAGCGGTCCAGGCGATAGGAGACCCGTTTCCCCACGATGCCCGTTTCGGTCAGGAACTTCATCTCCAGGATTTCCGCCCCCTTGAGGGAGAACACCGAGAATCCGCCGGCTTCCGATCGTCCGTCCCGGGTCAGGGTGAAGCGGGGGGACTGGAAGGACAACGCGGAGCCGTCCAGCCCCCGGTAGCTCCCGGACAGGGCACCCGAGAGGCTTTGCGTTACGGGAGTCTCCTTGCGGAAGGAAGCGGCGAGCTCGGGATTCATCTTGCGGTACGCCCCGTTCCACTTTTCCGTGACGTCGGCCTTGAGCCGGATGTCCTGGAAGATCCGGAGGGATACGGTCTCGTGGCCGGTCAGTTCGACGTCGATCAACCGTCGCAGGGTCTTGACCGCGGAGCTCCGGCTCCCGATGAAGATTCCGTACCGGGTGGAATGGCTGTCTTCCCACTGGTAGGGCTCCATCACGCTTTCTCCGTAGAAGAAGAGGTTTTTTTCCCGGGGGTCGAAGATCACGAACTGGGACCCGGGCGCCCGGGGATCCGAGGAAGCCTTGTACCAGATGCCGTCAAGGTAGCGCTCGAAGGTTTCCACGGTTCCGTCGAGGATCCTCGTGACGAGCTGTTTCTCGATCTGGGCTCCGGGAATACGCTCGACCAGGACCCGCTCGTAGGCCTTGCGGGTGAAATTCCATTCCCAGGTTTCCCGGATCTGGTCCATATAGTTTTCAGATTCGGGATCCCGGTGGTAGACCGTGACCGGCCAGGTTTCCGCGTTTGTCTGGCCCAGCTTGTAACTCTCCGGCCTCTCCGTCTCCTCGATCGTGACGGAGTCGCCGGAAACCTCGCAGATCTTGGAATACGACAGAGGTGAGCGGTTTTCCCGGGTGGGAGGGGTCCTCCAGAAGATGGAAACCGCCTGCTCACCCCGGTCGTTCATGCCCACCGAGATGATGTTGGGTATGTGGTCTCCCACCACGTCCTTTACGAGGATCTGGAGGGTCTGGACCTTTGTGACCCCGGTGGAGCCTTCCCAGGCCCGGACCCACGCGCGGCTGCCAGTCAGGTAGTCCGCCACGACAAGTCTCAGAAGCCCCGAGGGGTCGTCCGTGCGCCGGACGACCAGGACCTGTTCGTCCTCCTGGTCGGAATCCAGGTTGAAGGCATAGACGTCCAGGAGTATCTCGTTGGCGGCGGGGGGGATCTCGCTGGCAGCCCGTGCCCTTTCCTCGACGGAACGCGCCGGGCTGCCCTCCTCGGCCAGGGGTTCCGCGGCGATGCTCCGGGCGAGCATGGGTTTTTCGTCCCTCTGGGATCGGATGCTGCGTGCATCCACGGCGAGGAACGCGATGTAGGCCGCCGCGGCGACCGAGAAGAGTAAGAACAGTATGTGGGTGGCTCGTTTCATCCGGTCCGCGGCATCCTATCGAAGGGCTTCCATTAGCTTGTCTAGCACGGATTTCCGGGCTTGTTCAAGGGGAAGGGAGCACTTGAACCCCGCGGCGGTCCTGTGACCGCCTCCCCCGAAGCTCTGGGCGATGTGCGCGACGTTGACCCCGCCTTTGGAGCGCAGGGAACAGCGCAAGACTCCGGCCTTGTTCTCCTTGAAGAACACGGATACCTGGACGGACTCGCTTCGAAGGGGGACGTTGATGAGGTCCTCGGACTCCTCGTAGACGGCTCCGGACTCGTCCAGGTGGGAAGAACGCATAACCTGGACCGCGATCCGGTCTCCGTGATGAAGATCCAGGGTCGACAGCACCAGCTTTCGGAGTAGAAGGGACGCTATGGATGAGCTTTCGTAGAGCAGGTTATGCACGGAGTAGGGCTGGACCCCCGCCCGGACCAGTTCCAGGGCACAGGCGAAGGTGTTTTCCCCGGTCTTGGGGTAGCCGAAGGAACCGGTGTCGTAGACGATACCCGTGAACAAGGCGACGGCCATGTCCGGATCCAGGGGGACGCCGAGGCGTCGGATAAGCTCGAAGATGATTTCGCAGGTGGAGGAGGCGTCGGAATCCAGAAAATGCCCCGAGACGTCGAGGCCCCGGGACTCATGGTGGTCGATCAGGAGGTAGCCCCGCATTCCGTCCATGAACACGTCCGCGATCCTGCCGGCATAGTGGGCGTCGTTGGTGTCCAGGACCACCAGGAGGCTGGAGGCCAGGTCGAGGTCCGCGGTTTCGGGGGTGTCCACTACCTGGAAGACGCCCTGGGAGTCCAGGAACCGGTATTTCGGCGAAACGGGCTCGGACAGGAGGGCTGTAACCCGCTTGCCCAGCTTTCGCAGGGCACGGCATAAGGCGTACATGGCCCCCAATCCGTCTCCGTCGGGGGCTTCGTGGGACGTCAGGATGTATGAATCCCCCTCCCGAAGCAAGGAGGCCAAGTCGTCGAGGTTCATTCCTCGCCGCCCTCCGGTTTCTTTTCCAGTTCTTTCTCCGGTTCCTTCTTGCCCGCCCTCGCCCGGACCAGGAGCACGAGAAGGGCCAGGGCGGATACCCCCGCGCCCATGGCCACGAGGATCCAGGGGAAGTCGCCCGCCGAGCCGCCCTCGGGGGAACCTTCCGCGCCCCCGGTTCCCGCGCTCGAACCCCCGGAAGCGCCGGAACCCGTTCCGGAACCCGGCAGGGCCCGGTCCGTCCGCTCCGGGGGATTCCGGAGGAAGGAAGCCAGGGATTCCGCGGTGGCGGCGATGCGATCATCCAGCCCCAACCCGATCGTGATGGCCCGGAAGGATCCGAAGTCCCTGCGGTTGATATAGGCGAGATATCGGTGGGCTATCGTGTAGTCCCGGGATCCGTACGGAGATTCGGGGGGGGCTTCCTGCCTCTCGTCCGTGAGGAGGAGGATGTATTTCAGGCGTTCCGGGGCGTCCAGTTCGGAAAGGACGGGATCCAGGAAGTCCAGGGCCCGGCCTATATCCGTGTACCGGCCGTCCGGGACGAGTTTATGGAGGGAACGGATCAGGGCGGCCTTGTCCGGTTCGGCCTCGATGCGGCCCTTCCAGACCCGTTCCACCTTGCCGTAAAACGCCAGGAGGGTGACGGAATCGCCGGGCACGACCAGAGGCCCGATGACGTCCGCGGCCAGATAGCGTTTCACGTCCTCCAGGACCGGTTTCATCGACAAGGAACGGTCCACGAGGAATATGAAATCCACGGGCAGCGTCCGTTCGTCCCCCGGGAACGCGGTCGTTGCGGCGAATAGCGCTAGAAACAGGGCCAGGCGACATCGTTTCATTGGATTGTCCACTCGTTCGGCTTGATAAATGCTCCTATCAGCATCCGAGATACCCGGCGAAAAAGCAAGGTCTGCCGGAAAAAATGGCGAATCTACGCGATTCCGGCGGCCCGATTCGATTCTACCATATAAATTCGATCAGGATGGACACTTTTTTTCCCATCCCGCTTTACATTTTTCCATCATCGGCTACTATGTTGTAAGAACCGAATTCACCGCTTAAAGGAGATAGACATGGGTGCCATAGATCTGCCGAAAAGCCCGAACGTATTCCATCCGGAAAAACCCAGCGCCGTCGGATCCAGGAACTCCCTGGCCCAGGAAGGCCGGGATCAGCAGAAGGAAGTCAACCAGCTCCTCGAGGAAGAGACCAACAAGGTCATGCACCACCTCCGCGCCCGGCTTCCCAAGGAAGTCCTCGAGCGTCTGGACGTGATGGGCGGGGTGAAGGAAAAGCTCTACAACTATTTCAACCAGAACTACCAGAACATGTTCAACCGCTATATCGTCACCACGGAAGACGAGATGGTGAAGAAGGTCCGGAACTTCATCGACAAGGAAGAGATGAAGTCCCTGGCCCGCTACACCCCCAAGGAGATCGCGGAACTCCTGGACCAGGTGGGCGGCGCGGACAAGTTCAACACCGGCGAGGTCGAGAAGTCCATCGTCAACATGTACGGGCACCTGCAGGGCCACATCCAGCGGGGCGTGAACGAGCTGGAAAACCTGACCAACTCCCTTTTGCGCCAGAAGACGGACGTGGGCGCCTTCATCCGGGGCGAAAACGCCTATTCCGTGGTGAAGTGCTCCTTCAAGGACAACATCTACAAGCCCAAGACCGTGGCGGACGTCAAACTGTCCGTCAATATCCTCGATTCCGAGCTCATCTCCCCGATCTTCCACTACCAGGTGACGGTCGAGTACCTCATCAAGGACCTGATCGCCAAGCACATCCTGGACATGATCGACAAGGAGATCGACAAGCTCAAGGACCAGCTCGTCGAGGAAGGCAAGGAAGAGATCAGCGACACCGAGATCATCTTCGAGAAGATGAAGAAGGTGAAGGAATACACGGACGACGACGTCGAGAACCCCAAGTCCAAGCGGTATACGATCATCGCCAAGGACCTCATGGAGCGGATCAACAACCTCCGCGCCGAGATCGATCCCACCACCTTCGATCAGCTGAACATCCGCGAGAACCTCAAGAAGATCGTGGACATCGAGAACATCCGGAACCGCGGCTTCAACACCGCCGTCAACTCCCTCACCTCCATCCTGGATACCTCCAAGATGGGCTACCAGTACATCGAGAACCTCAAGAACGCCCGGGAGCTCATCATCCGGGAGTACGAGGACACCGATTACGCCCACCTGCCGGACGAGCGCTACAAGATCCGGCTCCAGTACTACGACAACGCCCAGCTCCTCGAGGAGCGCAAGGCGTACGACGTACAGGTCAAGAGCTTCGAGACCGAGATCGAGCACATCTGGGACGTACTGGAGATGCGGTACGTGGACAACAAGTTCCTCAAGCGCATCACGGACTTCGACGATCTGGCCAAGATCTACCGCCGGAAGATCAAGAGGAAGATCAAGGACCAGAAGGGCGAGCCCGCATACGAGGACATCGCGAAGGTGTGGGACGAGATCGCTTTCATCAAGCCGGCCGAGACCGAGGTCGAGAAGATGAACCGGACCTACCTCTTCGAGAAGGACAAGCTGCGCTCGAAGCTGATCATGATGAAGGACAAGCTCAAGACCATGTACTCCTACCAGTACCCGATCGAGCGCCGGGTCATGGAGGAGCGGCTGGCCTTCCTGGAGAAGGAGTTCTTCCGCTTCGACTACATGATCAACCCCTACCATATCCAGCCGGGCATCCTCCTGGACGTGGATATCTGCTCCATCAAGCGCAAGAAGGCCACCCTGGACGGCATGGCCAACGTGCTCAACGAGTTCCTCCACGGCGTGTCCAAGGGCTTCCAGGATGCGGCCTTCGCGGCCTTCAGCCGCCGCCGCTCCACGGTCCGGGAGGACATCGCCCAGAGTTTCGGACCCGTCGAGGATCCCCACGCCCACCCCGCGAACGACTACCTGTCGATGCTCAACGCGGATTCCTCTCCGGCCCTCGAAGCCCCGGCGCCCGTGACGGTGCGGGACGCCCCGGCCCGGACCCGCGGACGCCCCGCCAAGGGGGTCGTGGACACCGGCAGGAAGAAGACCGCTTCCAAGCCCAAGGCCGCCGGCAGGGGCCGCGCGAAGGGCCGTGAAGGCGGGATCAAGGAGCTGTAAGCCAGATTGCCGAGCGAGGCCCCCCGACCCATTCGGGGGGCCTTTTTCTTTTTCCGGCCGCGTGGTTCCGCATCCGGTGCGGACAAGCCTCTCCGGACTTGAAAAAACGGGCCGCGGGAGCGAAACTCGGTATCAAGAATGAAAGGAGCAACTACATGGGCTGTCAATTCGAGAACCTGGCCAACCGGGACGGTTTCAACGCCTCCGTTCGGCAGATAAAGTCCACCCTGGGGGTCGTCGAGCGGGTAGGCGCCAAGGAGAACCTGGCGGACCTCATCGCCGAACTTCTGGACGAGAAGGCCATTTCCCAGGATTCCGTGCCCCCCCTGGTCTCCATGGTGCTCGTGGACAAGTTCGGCTACCTGAGCATTTCCGAAAACCTGCCCTCCGAGGGGGATATCGGGAGCGTGGCGTCCGCGGTGTCGGGGTGGAACGCGGTCGACCTGGTGGTCGTATACTACCACCCGGATCTGGGACCCCTTGCGGTCAATCCCAAGAACCCCGCCCACCTGGCTCGGCTGGAGCGCCTGAACAAGTACGAACTCCTGGTGGTGTACGCGGGGGCCTTCGGACACAAGGTGGATCCCAAGCTCCAGGAGACCGCCGCCCGGACCCTGATGGACGTGTTCGCCGGAAAGACGGCCAAGGCGGCGCCCGCCCTGCTCAAGGGTGACTGCGCCTACAAAGCCCGGCCCCAGGGCGGGGCAAGGCCCGCCGGAAAGGCCGCACGGGGTCCCTCCAAGCCCGCCAAGGGAAAGAAGCCTTCGAAACCCGCGGGCAGGAAGGCGGCCCAGGCCGCGCCCGTCCCGCCGCCGGTCCCCAAGAAAGCCGCCACGGTCGCGGAGGAATCCGCCGCGGCAGCCCCGTCCCTGCGCCCGGGTGTGCGCATGACGCCCATGTACTCCGTCCTCGTGACGAACGAGCTGTTCCACAACGGCAACGTGGAAGCCTGGAAGCGGATCATCGAGAGTTACCGCACGAAACATCCGGACCTGGACGTCATCGTATACTACGACCGTGAGAGGATCACGAACCTGAACGCCCTGTTCAAGTGGGGCAAGGTCAAGCGGGGCACGACGATCCAGTTCGCCGTCGTAGGGGAGCAGATCGGAGACGTCGCCAAGCTCCTGCGGTACCTCCAGCAGGGAGCCAGCCACATGTTCGAGGCCTTCCTGAAGGGGCCCGTGAACAGCGTATTGCCGCTGTTTTAATCGACAATAATCAGGAGCCGTCATGAAAGCGAACATACATTATTTCAGCCAGAAGGATACGATCAAGAAGACGGTCGATCCGGAAAAGCTCGGACAGAGGGGCCGGCAGGCCAACGAGTTCGCAGAACTCGGGCTGCCCATCCTGCCGGGCTTCATCGTCGACGCGGGCGTGGCCGGACATCTCGCGAAGGAGGACGTAGCCGCGGCGGTCCGTCCGGTGATCCGGAAGATCGAGGATCTGGTCGGCAAGAAGTACGCGGATCCCAAGAATCCCCTGCTCTTCAAGATCGTCATATCCCCCAACCTGGCCGTCTCGGATTACCCGACCCTCCATAACTTCGGGCTCGTCCGGGGCAACGTCGCGGGTTTCAATACCTGGGTGGGAGCGCGATTCGGCGCCCACGAGGTCCTGTTCCTCATCCGGGGGATGCTCAAGGTCGAGGAGCGCGTGGCGGACATGGAAGGCCGCGCGAAGGACCTGGAGAAGGTCCGAGCCGCCCTTGTAAAAGCCGAGAAGGCCCTGGACATCGAGAAGTTCTCGGATTCCTCGGAAGCCGTGATCCAGGCCTACGAAGCCCTCCTGCCCAAGGGCTTTTTCGACGATCCGTGGAAGCAGCTGGACCTGGCCATGAAGCGGATCTCCCGCCTCCTGGAGCTGGACGAACAGGACGCGGAGGACACGGCCATCCTGGTCCAGCCCATGGTGTACGGAAACTACGGCAAGGATTCAGCCTCGGGAGCCTACTTCACCCGCAACGTCGTCACCGGGGCCAAGAAGCTTCAGGGGGATTTTTACCAGGAGAGGTTCAACGAGATCGGCGCCCAGGGACAGGATATCAACAAGATAGCCCCGGCGTACCTCAAGGACCTGGAGGCCGTGGCGCGGAAGTTGGAAGATCATCTCCGGGAAATCCGACAGATCCGGTTTACCGTGGAAAACAAGAAGCTGTGGCTGATCGAACAGAGACAGGTGGTGGCCAAAAGCACCCAGGCGGACATACAGCTCCTCCTGGACCTGAATAAGCGAAAGGTCGTGGACGACGCCTTCGTGGTGAACTCCATCAAGCCGGGCCGGCTCAACGAGATCCTCCACCCCGTGGTCGACCTCAGCTCCGTGAAGAAGCTGAAGGGCGTCTCCGGCGGCATCGCGGGAGCCCCGGGCGCCGCCATCGGCCGGATCTACTTCACCACCGAGGCCCTCCTGGACGCCCATCGCATAGCCCAGCAGAAGGGCGAGGACAAGAGGATGATCCTGTGCATGCCCGCCACCTTCGCGGACGACGTCAAGGCCATCGAGGTGGCCACCGGCGTCCTGTCCACCGAGGGCGGATACTCCGCCCACGCCTCCGTGGTGGCCCGGC
>JBFZER010000024.1:0-5454 GCA_041306765.1 Spirochaetota bacterium
CTCCGTCCTCTATAGATTTCCGGACATCTTCGCGTCCATCCACTATTCCGGAAGCCTCCTGCACTGGCTGGAGAGCCGCCACCCAGAGTTCCTCATGCTTCTGGAGGAAATGGTCCTGCGGAAGCAGATCGAGCTGCTCGGGGGGGGGTTCTTCGCCCCCCTGTTGCCCCTTTTGTCGAGTTCCGACCGATTGGGCCAGATCGAGTGCCTGACGACCTTCATCCGCAAGAACTTCGGGCGGCGTCCCCGGGGATGCTGGATCCCCGAGTACGCCTGGGAGCCGTCCCTGGCTTCCTCCCTTCAGACTTCGGGTATGGACTTCACCTTCCTGCCGATTTCCCATTTCCGAGCCGCCGGATTCGGCGCGGACGGCTGCTTCGCCCCGGTCCTCACGGAGGACCAGGGCAGGGGCCTCGCCGTCTTTCCCGTGTTCGATTGCCAGCAGAGCTTCGGGGTATCCCGGGGATTCGAGGAGACCATGGAGGCCATACGGGGCCGGTACGGCCTGGATCATCCCCTCATGGTCGTCTTCCTGGAGGGGGAGGCCGTAAAGGAGCTCTGGTCGCGCAGCGTCTATGAATCCCCCGACGTGTATCTGGAGAAGACTTTTACGGCCATCCGCAAGGACTCCCTTTCCGTCGAGACCGTGACGCCGGCACGCTACCTGCGGAGCATGCGGCACTTCCAGCGCGCGTATATCCCGAGCGGCGCGACCGAGAGATACCTCGCTTCCGGGCTCTGCGCGAAGCTCAAGAGGGAGCGCCAGGCCGCCCAGCGGACGCTGAACGGCGAAGCGGACCGGTTTCTCTCCCTGGGCGGCATCCGGCTTCCCCTGCTCCGCTACGAGGAGGGGGTCTTCCTGTACGCGAAGATGCAGTACGTCCACCTCCTGACGGGCCAGCTCCGGGGGGACAAGTCCCGCAAAAAGACCGCCCAGGAAGAGCTCTGGCGCGGCCAGTCCGGGGACGCCTACTGGCTGAAACCCGGCGGAGGCATCTATCGGCTTTCGCTTCGCCGCTCCGTCTACGAAGCCCTGATAGACGCCGAGAAAACCACCCGCCAGAAAGGGGCCTTCGCGTCGGGAATCATCCAGACCGACATCGATTTCGACGGAGTGAAGGAAATCCTGTACCAGGGCACGGAGATCAACGCCTACGTCCATGCCCGCGGCGGGGTGCTCTTCGAACTGGATTCCCTGAAGACTTCCCGAAACCTCGCCAACGCCTTCGGGCGGTACGAGGAGCTGGACTTCGACGGTCCCCTGGGTCCCCGAAGGAGATGTTTCCTGGACAGGTTCCAGAAAGCTCCCGCGGATTCGCGGAATCTAACCCGGATCGACGTGGAGGATCTGGGGACTTTCGCGGAATCGTACTACACCGTCAGGGAGCTGAAACGGTCCAACCAGGAGATCTGCCTTGTCCGGGACGGTCTGGTATCGATCGGGGACCGAAAAATCCCGATTACCGTCGAAAAGGTCTTCCTGTTCCGGAAGACGGGAGTCACGGTCCGGTACACCATCACGAATCGGGGATCCGACGACCTCAACTGCCTGTACTCCTGCGACCTGAACCTGAGCCCTTCATCGCGCCCCCAAAAACTGGTATTGGCCGCGGGCCTCGCGGATCGGACCGTCGAGCTGGATTCCACGGTGCCGGGCGAGGTGTCCCAGTGCCACCGGCTTACCCTGGTGGACCTGGAATCGGAGGAACCGCTCTCCGTCTCCGCAGACCCTTCCTGCAGGATACTGCAGGCCCCCTTGTTCTCCGCGATCGATGCCGGCGGCGCGGAACCGTTCTACCAGGGCTGCGCTATCTCCCTGGAATGGCCTTTGTCCCTCAAGCCCGACGGGTCCTGGAAAGCCTCCGTCACCCTGGGCGTCCGGGAATGACCGGATCCACCGCATCCGTTCGGCCGCCTGTCCGTCGTTGAAATGAATCCGTCTCTTCTGTATCATTCGGGCATGGCAGGATCCAGGCTGCCCGCGGATCTGGCGGGCCGGGCGATACACATGGTAGGCGTCAAGGGCACCGGAATGGCCGCCCTCGCGGAGATCCTCTGCGCCCGCAAGGCTCGGCTCACGGGAAGCGACGTATCCGACGTCTTCTACACGGACGACATCCTGCGATCCCTTGGGATCCCGGTCCTGCCGTTTTCCCCAGGAAACCTGGGCGGGGACGTCGAACTCGTCATACATTCGGCAGCCTACATCCGGGGTATCCACCCGGAACTCGTCGCCGCGGAGGCCCGCGGGATTCCGATGCTCACCTATACGGAAGCTTTGGGGGAGCTGTCCCGCCGGTATGATTCCTCCGGCATCGCCGGCGTACACGGGAAGACCACGACGACGGCCCTGGCGGGCACCCTCCTGCGGGGGGTCGGTTCCTCCGCCGTGATTCTGGCCGGAAGCGCCGTGGCGGGCTTCGGGGACCGGTCAACCTTGATACTGGGTGAACGGTTCTTCGTGGCGGAAACCTGCGAATACAAGCGCCACTTCCTCGCCTTTTCTCCGGTCCGTATCGTCCTGACTTCCGTGGAGCCGGACCATCAGGACTGCTTCCCGGACTATGATTCCATCCGGGACGCCTTCCTGGAGTATGTCCGGTCCCTGCCTCCCCGGGGGACCCTCATCTACTGCGCCGACGACCCGGGGGCGAGGGACGTGGCGGAACGGTCCCGGGCGGCGCGGCCGGACCTGGTACTCCTGCCGTATGGCTGGACGGCGGAAGGACCCTGGCGGCTCGAAGCCTACGAAACGGGGGGAGAGCGGGCGGAGTTCCGCCTCGCGGGGCTTCCCGGATCCTTCCGCCTTCGGATTCCCGGAAGGCACATCGCCCTGGACGCGGCGGCGGCGCTCGCCCTCACGGACAGCCTTGTACGCAAGGAATTCGGCGAACCTCTGGAAGGCGCGCGGCTGGATAGGGCCCGGACCGCCCTGGAGTCCTTCGCGGGATCCCGGCGCCGCTGCGAGATCCTGGGCATCGCCCGGGGGGTCCTGTTCATGGACGACTACGGACATCACCCGACCGCGATACGCATGACCCTCGAGGGAATCCGGGATTTCTACCCTAGCCGCCGGCTGGTGGTGGATTTCATGTCCCATACCTACTCGCGGACCGCAGCGCTGCTGGAAGGATACGCGGAAGCCTTTTCCGCGGCGGATGAGGTGGTTCTGCACAAGATCTACGCGTCCGCCCGGGAAAAGCCCGACGGCGCGGTGACCGGCAGGACCCTGTTCGAGCGGATGGCCGCCCTGCGTCCGGGGGTTCGGTACTTCGAGGAACCTCTGGACGCCCTGGAGACCCTGGCGGCGGAACTGAAACCCGGAGACCTTTTCCTGACCATGGGGGCGGGGGACAATTTCCGGCTGGGCAGGAACCTCTACGAATCCATGAAGGCCGAGGAGGGCGCATTGACATCATGAAGAGCATGACCGGCTTCGCGCGCAGGGAAATCGACACCCCCTTCCTGAAGGGCTCCCTCACGATCAAGTCCTACAACAACCGTTACCTGGAGATTTCCGTATACCTGCCTCCGTACCTGGCCATGCTGGAATCCCGGCTGAGGGATGCCGTCGCGGCCGCCGTCATCCACGGCAAGGTGGAGGCGGCCCTCCGAATTCGAGAGGTATCCGACCCGCCCCGGGTCCTGGTGGACGCCTCCGCGGTTTCCGAGGTCGCGTCGGCTCTGCGCTCCGCGGCGGAGGCCGCGGGCATCCGGGAGCCTATCCGGATTTCCGACATCCTGTCCTTCGACGGGGTGATCACCTTCGAAAGGAACGTGGACGCCGACGCGGCCTGGGAAGTCCTTCGGGGTCCCGTCGCGGATTGCCTGGCCGACTTCGATGCGGAGCGGAACCGCGAAGGCCTTGCCACCCGGGTTGATATCGAGCGCAAGCTCGAAGTGATCGGAGCTTCCTTGGAGATCGTCGAAGCCGAAGCCCCTGCGATAGAGGCCGCCATCCGGGGCAACCTGGCGGGCAGGTTCCGGGAGGTCCTGGGCAGCGCGGTGGACGAGAACCGGGTGCTCCAGGAAGTCGCGTCCTACCTGGCCCGACACACGATAAACGAGGAGATCGTGCGCCTCCGCTCCCATGTCTCGGCCTTCCGCGCGGCCATGGGAGACCCCGGCTGCGGAAAGAAGCTGGACTTCCTCTGCCAGGAGATGAACCGGGAGGCGAACACCATCGGCTCCAAGAATATCCTGGCCCGCATCGGCGAGGCGGTGGTCGCCCTCAAGGACGCCATCGAGAATGTGCGCGAGCAGATCAGGAACGTCGAGTGAACCCGGGAGGAACCATGGACGGATCGCCCTACATCATCGCCGTGTCCGGCAAGAGCGGCTGCGGAAACACGACGGTGAGCGACAAGCTCGCGAAACGACTGGGCCTCCGGCTCATCAACTTCACCTTCCGTTCCCTCGCCGCGGAGCGGGGCATCACCCTCCAGCGTGTGCTCGAACTGGCCCGGGACGATTCGGCCTGGGACAGGGAGGTTGACGAGCGCCAGGTGGCCATGGCCCGGGAGGGGGATTGCGTGATCGGTTCCCGGCTGGCCATCTGGCTGTTGAAGGACGCGTCCCTGTCGGTGTACCTGCACGCCTGTCCGGAGACCCGGGCCCGCCGGATCTGGACCCGGGAGGGCGGGAAGTACGAGGACGTCCTCGCCTTCACCCAGTCCAGGGACGCCCAGGACACGGAACGGTACGGGGAGCTCTACGGCATCGACAACAACCGCTACGATTTCGCGGACCTGTCCATCAACACGGAGCACCTGGATCCGGACCGGATCGCTTTCATCATCGAGGCCGCCGCCCGGGGTCTCCGGAGCGCCCGGCCCTGACCGGGACCAAATCCACAGCAGGAAGGAACGCCATGACAACGCTGAAATCCGGGGACGTGGTCCTCGTCACGGGAGCCACCAGCGGGCTCGGGAAGGCCTGTGCCGAGCGGCTGGCCGCCGGGGGATTCCGGGTGTACGGGACGGGGAGGAATCCAGAGGCATCCGGTTCCGGATCCTTCGCCCTCCTCAAACTGGACGTCACGGACGACGCGTCCGTCCGGGATGCCGTCCGGGAGATCCTCGCCCGGGAGGGACGCATCGACGCGGTGGTTTGCAACGCCGGCTACGGCATCGCGGGTTCCGTCGAGGAGACCCCCCTGCCCGAGGCAAAGGCCCAGTTCGAGACGGTTTTTTTCGGGACCCTCCGCACCATCCAGGCCGTCCTTCCCTCCATGCGTGCCGCGGGCGGAGGACGGATCCTGGTCGTCGGATCGATGGCGGGCCTCGCGGCAGTGCCCTTCCAGTCCATGTACTCCGCCGCGAAATCCGCCCTGGAGGGCCTGGTCGAGGCCCTGCGGATGGAGACCCGGGGGTTCGGAATCCGGTGCGCGATCGTGGAGCCCGGCGACCATCGCACGGGGTTCACGGACGCCCGGAAGAAGTCCGCGGTCCCGGG
>JBFZER010000025.1:0-9699 GCA_041306765.1 Spirochaetota bacterium
TCCGGCTGCGCCGGACTCGCGGCGCCGAAGCGGGCTTCGGCGATCTCATCGATGGGCTACGCCGGGACCGCTCCGGTCGATACCTAGAAGATGTCCAGTCCCTTTTCCCGGCCCTCGGGCACCAAGCCGGCCAGGGCCCGGACATCCCCGGCGCCCAGGAAGAAACCCGTCTCCAGGCTTCCCTCGGAGGCGGCGAAGTAGCCGTACAGGCGGTCCAGGCCCTGGTCGGGCAGTTTCCCCTTGTCCTTCGAGAAGGCCGCGACCAGGCCGAAGATCTTCCGCAGGGAGACGTAGTACACCCCCCGGGTATCCTTGGGAAGGGTCGCCGCGAAGGAGCCGTAGAGCTTGTCCTGGGAGATGGGGCGCGCGGCGCCGTCCCTCTTGACCGCCGGGGGGAGCTTGGCCGGATCGCCCAGGGCCATGTAATACCTGTCCTTGGAGTATCCGGCGTGGACGGTCAGCTTTTTCAGAAGCACGTCCAGTATGGCCTGGGTGCTCGGATCGGCTCCCAGGCCCTCCCCGCCGAGGTTCACCCGGATCGAGTCGTAGGGCACCCCTTCGATGCTGCCCTCGGAAACCTTCAAGTCCATTTTCAGTCCCGACGAGCCCAGGAGCTCCCGGAAGGCGTCGCCGAAGAGTCCCGCCTGGCCGAGGCGCCGGAGGGCGGATCGATAGAGCTCCCGGTCCCGGAGGGATCCGGCGCCGGAGGCTTCGAAGGAGATCGACCGCCCGAGGAGCTCGGAAATCTCCCCGGGGCTCTGGGCCCGTTCGGCCTTGCTCAGGAAGTCGGGATCGACGGAGACGTCGAAGGAGAAGGCGGAGTCCGCGCCCAGGGCGGCGTAGGAGGACTCGAGGAGGGCGAAATATTCCGGACCCAGGAGCTTTTCCATGCCCAGGGCCTTCACGTACAGCTTCGCGAAGTCCGACAGGGCCCCGGGGTCGAAGGAGGCCGCCCCTCCCATCAGGGCGTCCGCCTCCAGGTACTTCAGGAAGGGGATGCCCCGGGCGGGTCCCGCGGCCGCGGCCAGCCGGCCCAGGGCCCGGTCCGGGCGGACGGAGGCCCCGGCCCGGAAGTAGAATCCCCGCCCGTCCGCGCCTACCGCGAAATCCAGGGTCCGGATATTGTCCACGGCCTTCTCCAGGAGTTCCGCGGCCCCGACGGCGCCCCCGAGGATCCCGGCTGCCAGGAGGCCGGAGCCGCCGGATTCTCTCTCGTACTCGTCCCAGTCGAAGTTGCGCTCGTTGTAGTTGAAGGGCGCATCGGGATCCTCGCCGGCGTCCTGTTCCGGGTTCCGGGGGCCGTCCCCGGCGGAAGACCGGAAGGCGTCCTGGAGGGTCGATCCCCACCGGTCCCGGAAGTCCCTTCTCAGGGCTTCCACGTTGATCCATGCCGTGACGGAGTCCGCGGGGTATCCCGAGAGCCGGGAGAGATCCGCGGTCTTCGATGGAAGGGCGGCAGGGGCGGGCCCTTCCAGCCCCAGGGCGGCGTAGCCCGCCACGAAGGAAGCTTCTCCCTCGAACCCGGTCAGGGCCGCCCGGAGCCTCTCGAAGGCGCCCTTTTCTTTCTTGAGGGGAAGCCAGAGGACCACCGCCGCCTTGGGTTCCGTCCCGGTCCGGTCCGGCAGGACCGTGAGCACGATCGGACGGCCGAAGTCGAGGGATTCGGCGGCCTCCAGGAAGCCTTCCTCGCTCCCGGCCTCTTCCCGGAAGGCTTCGGCCAAGGTCCTTCCGTCCGTGAATCGGTCCAGGCCCGCCTCCCGGAAGAAGGACTCCGCGGACCGGAAGAGGGCCGCGGGGGATTCCGCCGCCAGGACGGCGTAGGCGTCCGGCGGCACCAGCCGCTCGGCGTCGCCTCCTGCGGATACGCAGGAGGCCAGGAGCAGGACGGCCGCGGCCGCCGGGATAAGGAAGCGTTTCATCTATTCCCCCTTCAGCCGGAAATTCCGCAGGCCTCCGGCGGCGCGGTCTGCGCTGGATCGGTTGTTTTCCGCCAGAATCGAGATCCTGCCGTACGCGGATTTCAGGATGTCTCCGTTCGCCCGTACGGCCTCGATGGATGCTTGTATGTCCTCGGAGTATCGGTTCAGATCCTCCATCTCCCCGGATATCCTGCCGGCCAGGGAGGAGACGGCCGCCGCCTCCCGGTCCATGTCCGACGAGGCGGATTTCATCCCGTCCAGGGAGGCGAGTATCTCGTTGGATCCGGCGCTTTGCTCCTCCATGGCCTGCTTGACCTCTTCCTCCAGCCGGGTGATGGTGCGGATCAGGGCCTGGATTTCTCCGAAGTTCTCCCCCGCCTTCCGGGACGAGGCCGCGACGGAACCGATGGTGGACGCGATGTCCCCCAGCATCTCCTCCACGGCCCGGGACTGCTCCGCGGCGCTTTCCGCGAGTTTTCGTATCTCGTCCGCGACCACGGCGAAGCCCCTGCCGGCGTCGCCGGCGTGGGCCGCCTCGATGGCCGCGTTCATGGACAGGAGGTTGGTCTGGGAGGCTATGCCGGCGATGACCGTATTGGTTTCCAGCAGGGCCTCCGATCTCGACTGGATGTACTGAGAGCGCTCTATGACTTCGGCCAGGAGTTCCTCTCCCCGGGCCGAAGACTCGTTCAGTTCCCCGTACTTCTCGCTGGCCTTCACCACGCTGCCCGTAACCGCACGGATGTTCGCAAGGATCTCCTCGATCGCGGCCACGGACTGGAGAATCATCTCAGATTCGCTCCGGGAGCGGGACTCAAGGCTCCCGGCGTTTTCCTGGATGCGGCCCACCGATGCGGTCACCGTCTTGATCTCCCGGTCGATGTCCGCCCCCCGGCTCACCACGGTCTCCACGGATCGGTCCGTCCCCGCGAGGGCGGCTTCGGTGCGGTTCATCTCCGCGGCGAGTTCGTCCGCATTGGACTCCAGGACGCCCAGCGCGGCCTTGAGGTCCCCCAGCGCCCCGTTCAGGGTCGAGGTGAGGCGGTTGAATCCCGCCGCCAGCCGTCCCGTCTCGTCCCGGCCCCGGACGCCGACCTCCGTCCGGAGATCCCCCGAGGCGATGACGTCGAAGGACCCGGTCAGTTCGACCAGGGGGAGGCTGATTCCCCGGGAGGCAGCCAGGATAAGCGCGGTCAACAGCGCCAGGATGGCAAGTTCGGCCACGGCGAGCTCCAGATAGATGCGCCGGGGGACCTCCAGGATCCTGTCCTTGGGCAGGGAGACTATGAAGATCCAGGGGTCCAGGGCCTTGTCCAGCCGGACGGCTTCCATCATCTGGAGGACGACCGTTCCGCCGATCCGCATCTCCACGAAGGTATCCTGGCTCGATTCCGCGCGGACCAGAGCCGAGGCCGCGGAGACGGTATCCGCGGACCGGGTATCGGAGAGAAGCGCTTCCTGGTTCGGCTCCAGGGTATCGGCCAGGATCCAGCCTTTGTAGTTGGCGATCGTGGAGGCGCCTCCGCTTGCATCGTCGACGGTTTCCAGTATCCCTTCCAGGAATTCCAGGGAAAAATCGATTCCCGCGACTCCCAGCACCTTTCCCGAGGAATCCTCGAGCCTCCGGGCCAGGGTGATCATGCGCACCGTACGGCCTTCCTCCACCTCCTCGTCGTAGGGCTCGCTGAGCCAGAGACCGGAGCGGGCGAGGGGCTCCGCGTAGTAGTCCTCCCCGTAGGCTTCGGACGCCCAGGCTTCCTCGGAGAGTACGGCCTTCCCGTCCTCCCCGCGGTATGCCCAGATCGCGAAGCTTCCCGTCCCGGCGCCGCCTCCGGGCACCGCGAACCGGGCGTCACGGCCGTCCCATGCGTCGGGCTCGAAGAGGATCCAGAGGGCGAAGATGGAATCGTGGTTCCGGAGGGTTTCCAGGCAGACCCGGGGCAGGAGATCCCGGTCCGTGCGGCCTTCCCGTTTCAAGGTTTCCGCAAGCCGGGCCGTGGACTCGAACATGCTCCGGGACTCCTGGAAGCGCCTCTCCGCCAGGGAAGCCCCTTCCCGCGCGTACTGGGCCGCGGTCCGGTAGGCGTAGTCGGTGATGGTCCGGGACGTGTCGTATCCCAGAAAGGCCACGGCGGCCGTAAAAAGCAGGAATGTGCCGGGGATCAGCATCAGGAGCATCTTGGCCTGCAGGGTCCGCATGTCGCAACCGCCTCGTGGAGTTAGAGTACCCAAAGGATATGACATGGAAGAGAAAAATCAATGAAAAAGGCCCCCCGGGGGGGCCTTTCGGCATTCGCGGGCCGGGTTCAGGTTTCCGCGATCAGCAGGGTCTTTGCGTCCAGCTTGATGGAGAGGTCCTCGGGGTTCATGCGCTCGTGGTCCTTGACGACCAGGAAGTGGATGTACTCCGCCTTGGGCTCCAGGACGATGAGCACGGAGATGCTGTCCAGGAATTCCCGGAGCATCACCGGCACGTTCCGCTTGTCCGTGAGGGGTTCCTCTCCGACCATGGTGCAGGAGTACCAGACTTCCAGGTTCATCCGGGCGGCGAATTCCTTGACCTTGGCCAGGTGGTCCGGGGCGGAGCGGGTGAAGTCGAAGCCGTCGATGATCACGGAATCGGCCTTGAATCCCCCATCCACGATCATGGCCCCCAGGGAGCGGAGGATCTGCTCGGTGGAGATGCCTTCCTGGTTGAAGTTCATGATGACCCGGTTCTTCACCAGGTCGTCGTGGATGTCGTCCATGTTCTCCAGGTTCCGCTTCCGGGTGAGCTCGGTGAAAATGTTCTCGTACCAGGAAATCACATAGCTGGTGTGGGTGGTGAAGGACACGTGCACGACCTTTTTACCCTGGAGGAGCTTGTCCAGGGCCAGCTGCACGAGCACGCTGGTCTTGCCGATGCCCTTCCGGCTGGCGATCACGCCGATGTTTCCGCTTTTCAGTCCGCCCTCTATGCCCCGCTCGAGGATGCGGACGGGACTCTTCTTGATAAGCTCCTCTTTAAGCATGGGAACTCCTTTTTCCTGTGAAAGTGGCCGAGGCGGCCGCGGCCGCCCGCCTCGTATCTTCAGTATAGGTCCAGTCCAGCCGCCGGGCAACGGAAAAAACCGCCGCCTTAGCGGCCCTGTTCCTTCTTCCTCTTCTCGAGGTAGTCCTTGCGGAGCTGTTCGAAGATGCTGGCCGGGACCTTGGCGTACTTGAGGAATTCCATGGAGAACTCCGCCTTGCCCTGGGTCATGGAACGGAGGATCGTGGAATACCCGAACATTTCCGCCAGGGGCACCTCGGCCTCCACGCGGCAGAAGGAGGCTTCCTCCGTGCTTGCGTGGATGACCCCCCGCCGCTGGTTGACGGATGCGAAGATGTTGCCCTGGAACTCCGTCGGACCCTCCGCCACCACCTTCATGATGGGCTCGAGGATGACCGGCCTGGCCTTCTCGTAGGCCTCCCGGAAGGCGCCGATGGCGGCCTGCTGGAAGGCGATGTCCGATGAGTCCACGGAATGGCTCTGGCCGTCGTTGATGACGCAGCGCACGTTGACGATGGGGAACCCTATCAGGGTGCCCTTCTTCATGGACTCCTTGAAGCCCTTGTCGCAGCTCGGGATGAATTCCGTCGGGATGGCCCCGCCCTTGACCATGTCCACGAAGTCGTAGACCTTGTCCTCGCAGGGCTCCATGTAGCCGGCGACCCGGCCGTACTGGCCGGAACCCCCGGTCTGCTTCTTGTGGGTGTAGTTGAAGTCCGCGCGCTGGCTGATGGCCTCCCGGTAGGCCACCTGGGGCATGCCGGTCTCGACCTCGCACTTGTACTCCCGCTTCATCCGCTCGATGTAGACGTCCAGGTGGAGCTCGCCCATGCCCTTGATGATGGTCTGATTGGACTCGGGATCCACGTAGGTCTGGAAGGTCGGGTCTTCCTTGGTGAAGCGGTTGAGGGCCTTGGCCATCTGGTCGGCGCTTTTCTTGTCCTTGGGCTCTATGGCCAGGGAGATGACCGGGTCCGGCACGAACATGCTGGTCATCGCGTAGGTCAGCTTGGGGTCGCAGAAGGTGTCCCCCGAGGCGCACTCGACCCCGAAGAGGGCCACGATGTCGCCGTTCGCCCCCTCCGCGATGTCCTCCATGGAGTTGGCGTGCATGCGCACCAGGCGGCCGACCTTGAACTTCCTCCGGGCCCGGGTGTTGAAGAGCTCGTCGCCTTTCTTGATCATGCCCTGGTAGATCCGGACGTAGGTAAGCTGACCGTACTGCCCGTCCTCCAGCTTGAAGGCCAGGGCCACCGTCGGCGCCGTCGGGTCCGCTTTCAGGACTACGGGCTCCTCGTTCCTGTCCAGGTCCAGGGCGATGTTCTTGACCTCCGTGGGATCCGGGAGGTAACGCACCACCCCGTCCAGGAGGATCTGCACGGCCTTGTTCTTGTAGGCGGAGCCCACGAACACGGGAACCATCTGCTCCGCGATGGTGCCGGCGCGCACGGCGGAGATGATCATCTCCGGTGTTTCCGCGCCCTCCAGGTAGGCCTCCGCGAGCTCGTCGGAGAACATGGACGCGGTGTCCAGGAGTTCCTCCCGGTACTTTTCGGCGTCCTCGGCCATGTGGGCGGGGATCTCGGCGTAGCGGATCTCCTCGCCGTTGGGGCCGTCGAAGTACACGGCCTTCATGTCCACCAGGTCCACGACGCCCTCGAATTTGTCCTCCAGGCCGATGGGAAGGGTCAGGAACGCGGCGTTGAGGCCCAGTTTCTCCACGATCTGGCTCTTGACCCGGAAGGGGTTGGAGCCCACGCGGTCGCACTTGTTGATGAAGGCCAGGCGCGGCACGTTGTAGCGCTTGAGCTGGCGGTCCACGGTGAGGGTCTGGGACTGGACGCCGCCCACCGCGCACAGGACCAGAACGGCCCCGTCGAGGACCCGGAGGGCCCGCTCCACCTCGATCGTGAAGTCCACGTGGCCGGGGGTGTCGATCAGGTTGATCGGGTGGTCTTTCCAGGAAACGTTCGTGGCGGCGGACTGGATCGTGATCCCCCGCTCTTTTTCCAATTCCATGAAGTCCATGGTCGCGCCCGCCGCGTCCTTGCCCCGGACCTCGTGGATCGCGTGGATCTTCTGGCAATAGAACAGGATACGTTCCGATAGGGTCGTCTTGCCCGAATCGATATGGGCGCTGATGCCGATATTCCGCATCGTCTTCACGTCAACAGCCATGCTCTTCCTCTGCCTTACAGTATGGGGTTCTATCTCATGGGCCCGGTTTCGAGCGGCCCCGGCTCCGTGCGTCCAACAGAACTATTGGGGGATGAACACTCACTCTTGGTTGCAGTTCTTGCGGTTTTCCGTAAATCCTTTGAAAAACCGTAACCCGTCCGCAGTGTACCGAGGACGGGGGGAAGTTTCAAGTACTTGGAGTAAGGACTCTGGACTCAGGAGCCAGGACTCAGGAGCCGATCAGGTGGCTGTGGATTCTTGCTAGTCGTCTGTCTGTGCATGGTCAACCTGTCGCCTGGTTCCTGACTCCTGTTACCTGTACACTATCTCCCACTCCACCGGCACGGCCTTTTTCAGGAGCGCGCTGACTCCGCAGTACTTGTCCTGGGACAGGGCGACGGCCTTGCGGACGTTCTCGTCCTTCAGGTTGTCCGAGGCCTTGAACACGTAGGTCATCTTGATGGAGGAGTAGTACTTGGGATGTTCCTCCGTCAGCTCCCCGCCCACCTTGATGTCGAACCAGGTAATTGGCTCCCGCATTTTTTTGAGTACGGAAACCACGTCCATACCCGAGCATCCGGCAAGGGCGACCAGCACCAGGGGCTTGGGGCGGGGGCCGGAGTCCTTGCCGCCCACGGTCTCGTCCGCGTCCAGCCGTATCTTGTGCCCGGAAACCTCCGCCTCGAAGGCCATGTCCCCGGTCCAGCTGCAATTGATTTCGTGAAGCATGCCGTCCTCCTAAGATGCCGCCGCGGCCGCCGGGAATCCGGAGGTCCCCTCGGCGGGGGCTTCTCTCAAGTATACGGATAGCGGGCGCAGGGGGCAACTCAGGGGGGAGGATTGACGAGGGACCTCGGGCAGGGTGTAAGATGCCTGCGTCTGGAATACCCGCGCATCCGCGCGGATCGGGCAGCGCCCCTCCGGCGCGGCCCCAAAGGAGCGGAATGATGAGGAACGGTTACAGTGCGACGGCCGGCGCGATGAGTGTTCGCGCCTCCCGAGCCTGACGGACCGGTTTCCCCGCCGTCCGACACGGAGGCCGCCCGGCCTCCCTCGGCGTCCGACCGGTATCCAACTCAGGCTCGGCCCTCCCTGGGTCCGGAGCCCGATTATGGGGCTCCCAAGCCCTCGTCCCCGTCTTCGAACGCGGGATGAGCCACCGGTTTCCGGGTTCCCTTCCGGCCTGCGCCGGGGGCGGAACCCCCTGGACGCAACATGAACCTGAAGAAAAACGCCCCCGGCGCGGTGTTCCTGCGCCTTCTGCCGTACTACAAGCCCTATGCCCTCACCCTTGCCGCCGACCTCTTCGCGGTCCTGGCCGTAGCGGCCCTTTCCCTGGCCCTGCCCATGGTCGTACGGTCCCTGGTGGACGAGGTCGTTCCCTCCGGGGACATCCGCCGCCTGGCGGGACTCTCGGGCCTTGTGCTGGCCCTGGCCCTGGTCAAGTTCGCGGCCAATTTCTACACCCTCTACGCGGGCCACGCCTATGCGGTGGCCATGGAACGGGATCTCCGCCGAGACTTCTTCGCCCAGCTCACCCGGCTGTCCTTCTCGTTTTTCGACGACCGGAAGACCGGGGAGCTCATGTCCCGGATGTCCAACGACATCAACAAGGTCTCCGACGCGGTCAACCACGTGCCCGAGGACGTGCTCCTGACCGCGGCGACCACGGCCGGAGCCTTCGCCGTGCTGTTCTCCCTGCACCCCGCGCTGGCGCTCATCTCCTTCCTCCCCATTCCCCTGGCGGCCCTGTATTCCGGCCCCCTGGGGGGCCGCATCCTGGCGGGGTTCGAGAAGGCCAACGACGCCGTGGCCGGGGTGAGCGTCAAGATGGAGTCCGTGGTCTCCGGCATGCGGACCGTCCAGGCCTTCGCCCGGGAGCCCGACGAGATCCGGAGGTTCGCCGGGCTGAACCGGGCCATCTTCGAGGCCTGGCGGGGGGTGCTGATGTCCCTGGGCCTGTTCTTCGGCGGAACGGACCTCCTGAAGGACCTGTCCCGCCTGGTGGTCACCGCCGCGGGGGGCTGGTTCGCCCTCCGGGGTCAGATAAGCCCGGGCACCCTCGTGGCCTTCCTCTTCTATTCCAACCTCATCCTGGAACCCGTGGACCGGCTGACCCGCACCGTGGAAGCCACCCAGCGCATGGCCGCGGGGCTCAAGAACTTCTTCGAGATCCTGGACCAGGAGCCGGCCGTCCGGGACCGCCCGGGCGCCCTTCCGCTGGAGAAGCCCACGGGGAGCATCGCCTTCGAGGACGTGACCTTCGGGTACGCCCGGGGCCGGCATGTATTCCGGGGCCTCACCGCCGCAATAGCCCCGGGCTCCACCGTGGCCCTGGTGGGTCCCAGCGGGGCGGGGAAGACCACCTTCTGCAGCCTGATCCCCCGGTTCTACGAGCCCCTGGAGGGACGGGTGCTCCTGGACGGCCGGGACGTGAGGGAGTACCGCCTGTCGGACCTGCGGAAGGCCGTCGGAATCGTCCAGCAGGACGTCTTCCTCTTCCCCGGAAGCGTGCGGGAGAACATACGCTACGGCCGCCCCGATGCCGCGGAATCCGAGCTCGAGGCGGCG
>JBFZER010000026.1:0-10337 GCA_041306765.1 Spirochaetota bacterium
TCAGGCGCACCGTCTCCCGGGACGAAAGCCCCCCGGAGGGCCGGGGGATCTCGACGACCACGGTATCACCGTCCACCACCCGGACCACCCGGGCGGGACTCATCCGGGACAGATCGGCAGCCGCAGGATCCTTCAGCCCCTCCGCATAGACGCTGTACGGGACCGCCGCGCCCGCCCCCCCGGCGGCGGCGCCGGGTTGGCAGGCGGCGGGTATGCCCGCGGCCAGGAAGGCCGCGGCCGCCGCCGTGCAGGCGAAGACGATGACCGTGGGCAGGAGGGGCGCGCGGGACTTCGGCATCATCGGGCGGGATTCGCCGGCATCGTCCCGGCCCCCCCTACTTCAGGTTTTCCGGGTTCAGGCATTCCAGCTCGGGAACGACGAAGCGGCCGTCCTTGCGCACCAGGCGGCCGTCCATCCAGATCTCCCCTCCCCCGAGCTCGGGGGTCTGGATCAGGACCATGTCCCAGTGCACCGCGGACCGGTTGCCGTTGAAGCAGTCGTCGTAGCTGTTTCCCGGGGTGAAGTGGATGGATCCCGCGATCTTCTCGTCGAAGAGGGTCTCCTTCATGGCCCGGGTGATGAAGGGATTGACGCCGATCGCGAACTCGCCAACGTACCGGGCCCCGGGGTCCGTGTCCAGGACGGCGTTGATCCTTTCCGTGTCGTTGGCCGTCGCCTTCACGATCTTCCCGTCCTTGAACTCCAGGCGGACGTCCTCGAAGGTGAAGCCGTCCCGCTCGCTGGGGGTGTTGTAGGAAAGGACCCCGTTCACGGAATCCTTGACCGGGGCGGTGTAGACCTCGCCGTCGGGGATGTTCATCTTCCCGTCGCACTTGACCGGCGGCAGTCCCTTGACCGAGAAGGAGAGGTCCGTGCCGGGGGCCAGGATGCGCACCCGGTCGGTCCGGGCCAGCAGTTCCACCAGGGGGTCCATGGCCTTGGACATCTTCGCGTAGTCCAGGGTGCAGACGGAGAAGTAGAATTCCTCGAAGCCATCCTCGCTCATCCCCGCCAGCTGGGCCAGGGCCGGGGTCGGGTACCGGAGCACCACCCAGCGGGTATGGGGAAGCCGCTGTTCCATGTGGACCCTGCGGTTGAGGATGTCGGTGTAGAGGGCGAGCTTGTCCGGGGGTACGTCGGACCAGGCGCTGATGTTCCGGGTGGCGGTGAAGCCGATGAAGCAGTCCATCTCCTTCATCCGGGCAAGCTCGTACCGGGCCTGGGCCTCCATCTGCTCCGAGGAGCACCGGCGGACCAGGGCGCGGTCCACGGCCTTGTCCCGGAGGGTGACGAAGGGCATCGCGCCGGCGTCGTGGACCGCGTCCACCAGGGCGATGACGAAGGGCGTCTCCGCGTTGGTAGCCTGGATCAGGACCTTTTCCCCGGGCTTGGCGGCCACGGAGAAGTTCACGAGAATCTCGGCCAGTCGTTTCAGTCGGGCGTCTAACATGTGGGTTCCTCGAGTCGGGATCGGGGATTCGGGGATTCTAAGGAAGAGTATACCAGGGTCGGGTCCCGGCGTGAAGGAGAATCGCCCCCGAGGGACGGCGCCGGGAATCGGCCCGGCGTCGCGCCTCAGTACCCGCCCCGGTCCCGGAGGCCCCGGATCGTACGGGCCAGGGCATCCTCCAGGGGCGTGATCCGGTAGCCCAGCTCCTCCTGGGCCCGGGCCGAGGAGACCTTCCAGTCGTACAGGAAGCGCTTGACCCAGGAGGGGGTCAGGAGGGGGCGGCCGCCGGTCAGGCGGGCGGCGGCCCCGGCCAGGCCGGCCGCTGCGTACAGGACGGCGGCGGGGACCTTCGGGAGCTTCCGCTCGATCCCGGAGGCCCGGCCCAGGGCCTCGAAAAAATCCCGGTAGGACAGGTCCTGCCCGCCCAGGAGGTAGCGCCGGCCGGGCTTCCCCCGGTCCAGGGCGGCAAGGTGCCCCGCAACCACGTCATCCAGGAAGGCGTAGTTGCCCACGCTCAGCCCGTTTCCGGGGATGAGCAGGAACTTTTTTCGGAGATACCGGTCTATCATGCCTGTATAGGGCGGCAGGTCCGGGCCGACGGGGCAGCCGAAGACCCGGGTGGGGTTGACCGTGACGATCTGGAGCCCCCGCTCCAGGAATCCGGGCACCAGGGTCTCCGCCTCGGCCTTGGTCCGCTCGTAGTCGTTCAGGAAGCCGATCCGCCGGGGCGAGTCCTCGGTGACGGGCTTTCCGTCCAGGGCCGGACCCAGGACCCCCGCGGAAGAAGTGAAGACCACCCGCCGGGTTCCCGCCCGGGCGGCGGCCTCGAAGACCCTGCGGGACCCGGCCACGTTGGCCTCCTCGTAGTCCTCCGGCGATCCGGATGCCTTGACCCAGCCGGCCAGGTGAAACCCCGCCTCGGCGCCCTCGCAGAGCCGGGCCAGGGACCCCTCGTCCCCCAGGTCCCCCGGGACGACCCGGGCTCCCCGGGCCTCCAGGAAGGCTCCCCGGTCCCGGCTGCGGGCCAGGGCCGCCACCTCGTGCCCGGCCTCCAGCAGGGACAGAGCTAACGCGGATCCGATGTATCCCGTGGCTCCCGTGACGAATACTTTCATGGTGCGCTCCCGATTCCCCGGTTTGCTCGTGCGCCGGCCAGTATAGGCCCCCCGGCCGGGGCCGTAAAGCTGGGCTCGCCGACGGAGCGGCCGGCCGGTCCTTGCGGCGGACGCCTCCCCCGCCGTACAGTGGAGCCATGACCTCCCCCTTCGACGACCTGACCCCCGACCTGGCCATGGAATCCGTGCGGGAGGCCTTCGGCCTGGACCTCGAGGGGATATGGATCCCCTATCCCAGCTACGTCAACCGGGTCTACGGCCTACGGGCCGCGGACGGCAGGGACTTTGTGGCCAAGTTCTACCGCCCCGGACGGTGGACCCTCCAGGCCGTCCGGGAGGAGCATTCCTTCCTGGCGGAGCTGGAAGCGGCGGAGATCCCCGTGGCGGCTCCCCTGCCGGATTCGGAGGGGGACACCCTGCCCTCCCTCGCCCTGGAGGGCGCGGAGGGTGCCGAGATCTCCTACCCCTTCGCCCTATTCCCCAGGCGGGGAGGCCGCATCTTCGACGCGGAGACCGACGAGGACTGGCTGCGCCTGGGCCGCCTGGCGGGGCGCGTCCACGCCGTGGGCGCCGCCCGCTCCGCGGAGCACAGGATATCCTTCCGCCCCGGGCTCCTGTCGGCCTACGCCGCGGAACTGGCCCGGGAGAACCTCCCGCATCCCGAGTGCCGGGCCGAGTTCGGCGAGGCGGTGGCGGAAGCCCGGGAGATCCTGGACCCCCTCCTGGCGGAAGCCCGGATCCTCCGTATCCACGGGGACTTCCACCGGGGCAACGTCCTGGACCGGCCCGGGGAGGGACTATTGCTCATGGATTTCGACGACATGGCCCTGGGACCCGCGGTCCAGGACCTCTGGCTCCTGCTTCCGGGTCCCTCGGACGAATGCCGACGTGAGTTCGGGCTCATTCTGGAAGGGTACGAGGAGTTCCGGCCCTTCGACCCGGCGGAAGCGGCACTGATCGAGCCGCTCCGATTTTTGCGGATGATCCATTTCCTGGCCTGGCAGGCCCGCCAGCGGATGGACTCGGGGTTCCTGCGGCACTTTCCGGACTGGGGCAGCCGGGCGTTCTGGATCAAGGAGACCGAGGACCTCCGGGATCAGCTGAGGAGGGTGAACGGTGGACGGTGATCAGTGGACGGAAGTGAGGTGACGGCGAACCGCCGGCATCCACGCTTCAGCGTTTTCGGAGCGCCCGCGCAGTCGTCTCATTTCCGCTCACTGTCCACTGCCCACTGTTTACCGTCCACCGCCATGGCCAGCACCTCTCCCAGGAGCCCCTCTCCCACGGCCTTCCGCGCGCTGTCCAGGAACTCTTCCATGCGCGGAAAGCCCTCCGCCCGGTAGACCGCGGCCTGCAGGCCCATCTCCAGCCGGTCCAGGCGGCGAACCAGCCGGGCTTCCGGGCTCTCGCCTTCCTCGAATTCCTCCCAGAGGTCCCGGAGCTCCCGGGCCCCCGGAGCCCCCGCCAGGACCCGGAGCAGGGATTCCCGTTCCAGGCGGTACTTCTCTTCCTTGGAAATCCCGTCCACGGGGGTGATGTCCCCGGCGTAGACCTCCCCGAGCTCGTGGGCCAGGGCCATGCGGCAGGCCTTGCCGGGGTCCGTGTCCTGGAACGGCGGACGGCCGGCAGTCAGGAGGGCCAGGATCGCGGTGCCGAAGGTATGGTCCGCCACGGACTCGCAGACCGGTTCGGGCACGTCCCGCTTGAGCCAGCCCTGGCGGTACAGGCGCTTGAGGGCCAGGATCCGCAGGTAGGGGCGGAGAATTTCGGTCTCCGGGGACTCGGGCCGGTCCGGGACGGGCGGAACGGACGGGGCGGTGCCGAGCAGGCTCTCCTCGGGAAAGCCGGACTTGCGTTTCATGCCGGCTATCCTAGCGGTCGACGAGGGATTGGGCAACCCAAGCATGGCGGTGCGAAGCTTGTGCCCCGCGGGGGCCCGTGGTATGGTTGACAGGGTATGAAGGCTTCCTGCCCGCGGCCTCCTCGGGGGCCCGCCGGGGAGCGGCCGTGATCGACGCCGCCTCCCTCCAGAAGTACTCCCTCTTCGGCGGGATGATCCCGGAACAGGTCGAGCGGATACGGCCGCTCCTGGTCCAGTCATCCTTTACGAAGGGCCAGGCAGTACTCCGGGAGGGCGATCCCAACGACAGCATCTATTTCATCCTCGACGGCCGCGTGGAGGTGGTGAAGGGTCCCCGCCTCCTGTCCGAACTGGGCGAGGGGGACACCTTCGGCGAGATGGAGCTCCTGGATGTCCAACCCTCGGCCGCCACGGTCCGCGCCCTCGGTCCCTTGAGCGTAGCGGCCATCTCGAACCGCGCGGTCCGGCAGATCTACTGCATGGATCCCAAGATCTTCGCCCTCCTGGTGATGAACCTGGCCCGGGACCTTTCCCGCAAGCTCAGGCGGATGGACGAGATCGCCGCGGACCTGTCGGCGCCGGTCGGCGCTTCCCCGCCAAGCGCGGGAACCGCCCGGCCGGAGGTCCCCGGTCCGGATGGAACGCCCGGCGGCCTGGATTGTTGAACGGGAGGCACCCCATGTTCGAGGAAATCAGACGTCCGACCCTTGTGGTGGATACGGACAAGGTCCGCCGCAACGGGATCCGCATGAAGGAGAAGGCGGACCGCAACGGCGTCGCCTTCCGGCCTCACCTCAAGACCCACCAGTCCCCTCGCATCGGGCGCATCTTCCGGGACCTGGGTGTGAAATCCGGCACGGTCTCCTCCGTGGAGATGGCCCGGCTCTTCGCCGACGACGGATGGGATGACCTGACCATAGCCTTTCCGGCCAACCTCCGGGAGATCGGCGGGATGGACGAGCTGGCGGGGCGGATCCGCCTGGGGCTCCTGGCGGACAATCCGGAAACCGTGCGGGCCCTGGCCGCGGGGCTCGGCCATTCCGTCGACCTGTGGATCAAGATCGACGTCGGCTCCCGGCGCTGCGGGATCGAGGCCGGCGACCACGCCGCCCTGGCGGCCCTCGCGGACTCCGTCCGGAAATCCCGAAACCTCAGGCTGGCCGGGGTCCTGACCCACGATTCCCGGACCTACGGGGTCCGGGGCGCCGAGGCGGTCGGCGCTCTCTATCGGGAGGGCCGGGACGCCCTCCTGTCGGCCAAGGCCTTCCTGGCCTCGGAAGGCTGGCCGGACCTGCGCGCCTCCTTCGGCGACACCCCCTCCATGAGCCTTACGGAGGACTGGTCCGGCCTGGACGAGGTCCGGCCGGGCAATTTCGCGTATTACGATCTGCAGCAGTACGTAGCCGGGTCCTGCGCCCCCGGGGATATCGCCGCGGCGGTAGCCTGCCCCGTGGTCGGGGTCTATCCCCGCCGGGGGGAAGCGGTGGTCTACGGCGGGGCCGTCCACCTGTCCAAGCAATCCCAGGCCCTGCCGGAGGGAGGGACTTCCTACGGCGCCGTCTTCGACATGCGGGATGGACGGTGGACGGGCTTCCGGGAGGGAGCCGAGGTCCGGACGGTGACCCAGGAGCACGGCATCGTACGGCTGCGGCCGGGGGATCTGGAATCGACGCGGATCGGCGACCTCTTGTTCCTCTGCCCCGTGCACTCCTGCCTGGCCGCGGACCTGCTGCGCCCGAATACGGTATACTTATGATCCTGCGGGAATGCCCGGCGTTCCGGCGGCCCGCCGGGCCGCCCGGGAAAGGATGACCCCATGTTCGAGGCCTTCGCGAAGCTTCCCCATACGTACCAGGCCCTCCTGGCCACCCTCTTCACCTGGGGAGTCACGGCTCTGGGAGCCGGCATGGTCTTCTTCTTCAAGAAGATCGACCGAAGGGTCCTGGACGCGATGCTCGGCTTCGCCGGGGGGGTGATGACAGCCGCCTCTTTCTGGTCCCTCCTGGCCCCGGGCATCGAGATGGCCGAGAGCATGGGCATGGTGCCCTGGGTTCCCGCGGTGGTCGGGTTCCTCGCCGGCGGCCTCTTCCTCAAGCTCGTGGACAAGATCCTGCCCCACCTGCACATCGAGGCGAAGCTGGAGGACGCGGAGGGGCCCAAGACCTCCTGGCAGCGATCCATACTCCTTGTGTTCGCCATCACCCTTCACAACATCCCGGAAGGCCTGGCCGTGGGTGTGGCCTTCGGCGCCCTTGCGGCGGGCATACCGGGTGCCACCTTGGCGGGAGCCGTCGCCCTCGCCCTGGGCATCGGCCTCCAGAACTTTCCGGAAGGCGCGGCCGTCTCGATCCCCCTCCGGAGGGAGGGCATGAGCCGGTTCAAGAGCTTCTGGTACGGCCAGGCCTCGGGAGTCGTCGAGCCCCTGGCCGGATTCCTGGGCGCCGCTCTTGTCGTCGCCGTCCAGCCGCTTTTGCCCTATGCCCTGGCCTTCGCGGCGGGCGCCATGATCTACGTGGTGGTGGAGGAAGTGATCCCGGAATCCCAGGGATCCGGGAATTCCGACATCTCCACCCTGGGCGCCCTGGGGGGCTTCGCCCTGATGATGATGCTGGACGTGGCCCTGGGCTGACGGAACCGGAGGGAGGAACCATGGACCGGAAGAAGAGGATCCTGGCGGCGGCGGCCGCGCTGTTCGCGGTGCTGTTCGCGGCCCGGCTGGCCTGGGAGCTGACCCGGGACCGGACGGGTCCCGCGCCCTTCGGCGGGTTCGGCCCCGTGGAGTATAACCAGTCCTCCGCGCCCGCCGCGGAGCGCCGGAACTACGCCAGCGCCAAGATAGCCGTGGACCAGGCCCCCTCGGGCGCCCAGGTGGTGGAGCAGAAGTACGAGCGGGTTTCCCAGATCGAGTCGAAGACGGCCCACTGGGATTCGGACATAGCCGCCGTGAAGCTGGCCATCGAAGGGGCCAAGGCCCTGGTCCAGCGGGAAAACTCCTACGGACTTCCGGGGGAACGGGTGCTGTCCCTCTCCCTGGGGGTGGTCCCCGACGCCTTCGACCCCACCGTCGAAACCCTCAAGGCGATCGGGGAGCTCCGATCCGCCAACGTGGTCAAGACGGACCGGACCTCGGATTTCCGCGCCCTGGAAGCGAGCCGCCTCTCCCTGGAAAAGACCCGGGACGGACTGGCCCGCCTGCGCGACACGGGAGCCCAGCTGGCCGACCGGATCGACCTGGAAACCCGGATCCTCGAGATCGAGGGGCAGATCCAGGAACTGGGAGTCTCCCTGGGGGACTTCAGCGAACTCAACTCCTTCTGCACCATCCAGTTCACCCTGCGGGAGACCCCCGCCCGGGCCTGGGGTATCCGCATCCTGGACGCCGCCCTGGCTGCCCTGGGCTGGACCGTCCTGGTGTATCTCGGCATGGGCGCCTGCGTTCTCGCGGTCCTGGGAGTCGTCCTGCTGGGGCTCAAGCTGGCGGATCGCTTGAAGGAAGGCCGGGGGACCTGAGCATCCGGGCCGGCCTTCTGCGTCTATTGCCGTTTTTTCGATTTACCTCTATCTTAGCGGGAAGGCCGCTTTTCGGCCGCGGACGCGTGTCGTCCTATCTCACCAAATTGGACAGGGTATGAAGAAACTTATCGTCGCAGCGCTCATCGCCTCCTCGATCCTCCTTTCCTGCAAGAACCAGGACAAGCCCGCGGAGGGAGAGGAGCCCAAGGCCTCCAAGAAGGACGTCAGCTACGCCTTCGGAGTGGCCATCGGAACCAGCCTGAAGGAAGCCTACGTCAGCCTCGACTACTCCTCCTTCCTCAAGGGGATCAAGGACGTCCTGGACAAGGACAAGCCCGCCATCGAGATGGAAAAAGCCCAGGAGCTGATCCAGACGGCGGTGATGGAAGCCCAGGAGAAGAGGAACGCCGAGAACGCCGAGAAGGAAAAGACCTTCCTGGCCGAGAACGGCAAGAAGGACGGGGTCAAGACCACCGAGACCGGCCTGCAGTACGTGGTCCTCACGGAGGGATCCGGGGCGAAGCCCAAGCCGACGGACACGGTCAAGGTGCACTACACCGGGACCTTCACGGACGGCAAGACCTTCGACTCCTCGGTGGAGCGCGGCGAGCCCGCGGAATTCATCGTCGAGGAAGTCATCCCCGGCTGGGTCGAGGCCCTTCAGCTCATGCCCGTGGGAAGCAAGTACAAGCTCTTCATCCCCTCGGGCCTGGCATACGGCGAGGAGGGCGCGAGCGGGGTCATCCCTCCCTTCTCGACCCTGGTCTTCGAGGTCGAGCTCCTCTCCATCGAGGCGGCGAAGTAAGCGTTCCCGCGATCCCCGGCCGAGGGCCCGGAATCCGGGCCTTCGGCAAACCCGGGGGAAGCGGGCAGCCCGAATTCCGCCCTTCCCTTTCCTTCCCGGCTCCCTCGCGGTATCATTGAGACCAGACAAGGAGCTGCCATGGACCTCAAGCTGAACGGAAAGCGCGCCCTCGTGACGGGAGCTTCCAGCGGCCTCGGATTCGCGACGGCCAGGCTCCTGGCCGCCGAGGGCGCCCGGGTGGTCTTGAACGGAAGGGATCCCGACAAGCTCGCCCGCGCGGCCCGGGAGATCGGCGCCAAGGCCCTGGCCGGGGATTTGTCCGAGGCCGGCACCCCCGAACGGGTCGTCGCCGGAGCGGCGGATATCCTGGGCGGCATCGACCTGCTCCTGGTCAACGCGGGAGGCCCTCCCCCGGGCACCTTCGAGTCCTTCGACGACGAATCCTGGACGAAGGCTGTCGACCTTTGCTTTCTAAGCGCCGTACGCCTGATCCGGGCCGCCCTGCCCCATCTTCGAAGGTCCGAGGCGGCCAGCGTCCTGACCGTCACCTCCATTTCGGTGAAGCAGCCTATCCAGAATCTGATCCTCTCCAATTCCGTCCGGGCAGCGACAGTGGGACTCACCAAGTCCCTGGCCCTGGAACTGGGGAGCGAGGGGATACGCTTCAACTCCATCCTGCCGGGCTGGACGGCCACGGAACGGGCCACCAAGCTGGTGGCCTCGAGCGCCGCGGCCAAGGGCACCACCATAGAGGTCGAGCTGGCCGAACGGGCGAAGGACTTCCCCCTGGGCCGGATGGCCACCCCCGAGGAGTTCGCCGCCGTGGCGGTCTTCCTGCTCTCCCCCGCGGCGTCCTACGTGACGGGCTCCATGATCGCCGTGGACGGGGGTGCGTACAAGGGAACCCTGTAATCGGGATGCTCGACGATCCCGGATTCCTCCTTCGCCTCGCGAACGCCCGCATGCCCTTCGGCCGGTACGCGGGCACCCTCCTCCTCGACCTTCCGGAGGCCTACGTCGTCTGGTTCGCCCGGGCGGGCTGGCCGGAGGGCGAGATCGGGGAACAGCTGGCGGCCCTCTATTCGATCAAGGAGAACGGGCAGGAGGGCATCCTGCGCCCCCTGGTGCGGCGGGGAGCGCCCGACGGATTTCCCCTTGACAATCCCCGATAGATAAGGTATTACAATACCACAATGCCAGTGAATGGAATCATCCATCTTTCCGACGCCTCCCTCATAGCCGTGCACGCCCTGGCGGGCCTGGCCTCGGATCCGGACCGCCGCGTCCTTGGCAAGGATCTCGCATCGGCCATGGGGGCCAGCGAGAACCACCTGGCCAAGGTCATGCAGCGCCTGGTGCGCGCGGAGATCGTGGTATCCGTGAAGGGCCCCCACGGCGGTTTCAGCCTGGCCCGGGAACCGGGCTCGATCTCCTTCCGGGACGCCATCGAAGCCGTGGACGGCCCTTTGTCCGGGGACTTCTGCCCCTTCAGCCCGGACCACTGCGACCCCTCCGCCTGCATCTTCGGACACGAGGTCGCGCACCAGGCCGAGAGCCTGGTGGCCTACCTGGGGCGGCGCACGATCGCCGAT
>JBFZER010000027.1:0-5236 GCA_041306765.1 Spirochaetota bacterium
CCAGCGGATTTCGTGCCGCGGCCGGGGCCTCCCCCGGCTCCACCTTGTCGATGTTGGCGTAGGTGACGAAGAAGGAGTAGGCGTTCCACCAGGGGATCAGGATGCCCCGGAGGATCTCCCGCACCCCTTCGTCGGAGTACAGCAGGTCGTCCGCCTTCACCACGGCACTGTGCATGAGGAAGATCCGGAGGGCGTCCGCCCCGAACTGGTCCATCACCTCCACGGGATCCGTGTAGTTCCGCAGGCTCTTGGACATCTTCTTCCCGTCCGCGGCCAGCACCAGCCCGTTCACCACGCAGTTCTCGAAGGCCGGGGAGTCGAAGAGGGCGGCCGCCAGGATGGTCAGGGTGTAGAACCACCCGCGGGTCTGGTCCAGGCCCTCGCAGATGAAGTCCGCGGGGAAGTTGGCCTCGAAGTGGGCCTTGTTCTCGAAGGGGTAGTGGACCTGTGCGTAGGGCATGGATCCCGACTCGAACCAGCAGTCCAGGACCTCGGGGATGCGGCGCATCGTGCCGCCGCAGGAGCAGTTCCAGGTTATCCCGTCCACGAAGTGCTTGTGCAGGTCCGTCGGCTCCGCGCCGGACAGGGCCTTGAGCTCGGCCCGGCTGGCCACGCACACGGTCGCATCGCACTTGTCGCACTTCCAGATGGGCAGGGGATTGCCCCAGTAGCGGTTGCGGCTGATGGCCCAGTCCCGGGCGTTCTCCAGCCACTTGCCGAAGCGGCCGGTCTGGATATGCCCGGGAACCCAGCGGATCCGGGAGTTGGCGTCCAGCATCATGGGCTTCACGGGTTCGATCTTGACGAACCAGGATCCCACGGCCCGGTAGATCAGGGGGCTCTCGCAGCGCCAGCAGTGGGGGTAGGCGTGGAGGTACTGCTCCCGCTTCACGAGGCGGCCCTCGGCCTTGAGGCGCTCGATGATGGGCTTGTCCGCATCCTTGACGAATACGCCCTTGAAGTCCGTCACCTCCCCGGTGAAGCGGCATTCCGCGTCCACGGGGCAGACCGTGGGGATTCCCGTGCCCTTGAGGGTCTGGTAGTCGTCCTCCCCGAAGCCCGGGGCGGTGTGCACGATCCCCGTGCCGTCCTCGGTGGTTACGTAGTCGGCGTTGAAGGTCCGGAAGGAGCCCTCCGCACGGGTGTGCTCGAAGTAGGGGAACAGGGGTTCGTACTCGATGCCCTTCAAGTCCCTGCCTTTCATCTTCCACAGGACTTCCAGGGCCGCCGGGTCCTTGTAGTACGCAGCCAGGCGGGCCTCCGCCAGTACGTAGCGCTCCGCCCCATCCCGGACGCAGACGTAGTCCACATCGGGGCCTAGGGTCAGGGCCAGGTTGGAGGGCAGGGTCCAGGGGGTCGTAGTCCAGGCCGCGAGGTACGCGGAGCCGTCCGCGAGGCTCCTGTCCGGGAAGCCCCTGGGCACGGAGCGGATCTTGAACCGCACCGTGATGGCCGGGTCGTGGACGTCCTTGTAGCCTCCCAGCTGGAGCTCGTGGTTGGACAGGACCGTGGAGCACCGGGGGCAGTAGGGCAGGATGTAGTGGCCCTCGTAGATCAGGCCCTTGTCCCAGAGCGCCTTGACCACCCACCAGATGGACTCCATGTAGTCCGGGTCCATGGTCTTGTAGTCGTGGTCGAAATCCACCCAGCGGCCCGCCCGGGTCATGATGGTCCGCCATTCCTTGACGTACCGGAGCACCGAGGCCCGGCAGGCTTCGTTGAACTCGGGGATGCCGAACTTTTCGATGTCCGTCTTGGAATTGAGTCCCAGCTCTTTTTCGATCAGGTTCTCAACTGGCAGGCCGTGGCAGTCCCAGCCGAAGCGGCGCTCCACCCGCTTGCCCTTCATGGTCTGGTAGCGCGGTATGATGTCCTTGATGGTCCCCGGTACGAAGTGGCCGAAATGCGGTAGTCCGGTGGCGAAGGGCGGGCCGTCGAAGAAAACATACTCTTCGCTGCCCTTCCGCTGTTCCACGGACCTCTCGAAGACGCGGTTCTCGTTCCAGGACCGGAGAACCTCCTCCTCCATCTTCGGGAAGCTGACCTTGGGATCCACGGGCTTGTACACGATGCTCCTCCAGATATGTTCGAGAGCGGTCCGGGGACCGGGGGCCGCGGATCGCGCGGAGGAGTATGGCATAAAAGCCGGGACTCGGTAAACACACGGCAGGACGGCTCTTCCCGGAATCACCATGAGAATCGCGCAGGAAAGCAGGGCTGAAACCCAAAGATACGACAGGATGAACAGGATCAAGAGCAGGATGAACAGGATCGGGATTTAAATTTCCGGTTCTCGATCCTGTCGATCCTTCGAGAATCCTGTCCATCCTGTCCGTACCCTGGCTTTTCGGCACTTCCCCTGTCTTTCTCCGTGCCCTCCGTGTGCTCTGTGGTGAATTCCGGAATATCTGGCTAGAATGCAACTGAACCGGCCCCCGCGGCGACCTGTAGGCAGGAGGATCAAATGAAGAAGATCATCGTGGCGTTGTTGGCGCTTTGTCTCGTGTTCACCGCCGCCGCCCAGGGGCCTAAGGCCGGAGGGGGAGGCGGGGGCGCGGCCCCTGCGGGCGAGGTGACCGGCGCCGAGACCGCCCCGGCCTACAATTCCGGCGAGGCGTCCCGGGTCATGGACCGGCTCCAGCTCAAGACCGAGGAGCGGGAGCGGATACGGCTGATGCTGGAGGAGCAGGAGGGCGAGCTGGTCCGGGTCCGTGCGGAGCTTCGGGAGATGCAGGCCCGGATGACCCGGCTCATGCTCGAGGAACGGGTGAACAAGCAGGAAGTGGAACGGACCCTCCGTCAGAGCATGGAACTGGAATTCCGCATGCGGATGATCCAGGCGGAGCGGAACATCCGGCTCAAGGAGATGCTCGGACCGGAGCGCTGGGCCAACATGTACCGCCTGGCCCAGATGGTCCAGGCCGCCGAGCGGGCGGGCAAGCTGGACGAGTTCATCGAGAAGTCCGAGAACCCCGCCCAGGTCCGGGCTTTGCTCCAGGTTTTGAAGTCCCTCTTCTGATTCGTATGAACGGGGATCCCTCGGCCGTAGCCGACCGCGAAAACGTGCGCCGCTGGAATGCCGATCGGGATCCTGAGGCCTTCGCCGTTCTGGTGCGGCGCCACGAACCGGCTCTCCGGCGGGTCGCGGCGGCCGTGCTGGGCACCGCGGCCCGGCGGGACCCGGAACTTCTTGCGGACGCCCTGCAGGACGGCTACCGCCGGATGATGGACGCCCTCCGGCGCTACCGGGGAGAGTCGGACCCCTTCGTGTTCCTGGCCGCGGTCCTGCGCCGGGCCTGTCTGGACACCCTGCGGCGGGAAATCCGGGCGCGGGGCCGGGCCGAGCGGGCCGCGGCCTTCGGAGTGGACGGCGGGGCGGACGGTGCAGGAGAGGATCCGGCCGGGGACGCCGAGCGGGCTATCCTGGCGGACCGCGTCCTGGCCGCCCTGGAACGCCTCGGGGAGCCGGACCGCAGCCTGGTCTACCTCCGGGACGCGGAGGGGGCCTCCGTCGCCCACCTGGCAGCGGCGTTCGGTATGCCGGAGGGCACCGTGAAGAGCCGGCTGGCCCGGGCGCGGACCCGGCTCCGCGGGATGCTGGCGGAGGAAGGAGTGGAACCATGAAGCGCGAGGATGTACGGGACGAGGCTCTGGGGGTCCTGCTTCGGGAAGCGGCGGAAGCCTCGGCGGAAGCTGCGGAACGGGCCCGGGAGGTCGAAGTGCCCGGCCCCGGACGAATCGTCTACGACGCCGGGAGAGCGGCCTCGGGCCGGCCCGGTCGTCGTCCTCCGTCCCGAATCCGTGTCCGCATCGCCGGGTGGGCCGCCCTGGCCGCAGGCCTCGCGGCCGCCCTGACCGTACCCGCCCTGGCCCGGCGCCAGGCGGAGAGGGAATTTATCGCCGCCGCGGCCGGGCACCTGTCCCGGTCCCTGATCCGGGAATCTTCCAGCTTCCTTGCGGAACTGCCGCCCCGTTCGGACCTCGAGTCCGCGGCCGCCGACTGGGCGGGGTCCCTATTCCCGGTGGACACCGGCCTCTGACGGCCCGGGCCGGAGAAGATATTTATAAGGAATCAACCACAGAGGCACAGAGGACACAGAGAAAGAGCAGGTAGCCATAGATCCAACAAGATCCACAAGATAGATCAAGATGAACAAGATGGAATCTGTTTTATATATGAATAAAATACTAATCTTGTTGATCATTTTTCATCTTGTTCATCTTGTTGGAACTGTGGTTTCATGCCCTCCTTCTCCGTGACCTCCGTGGTGATATCCGGAAATAGTGCTTTCGTCAGAATTTGACTTCCAGCTGGGCACCGAGCTGGCCGGCCCAGGACTCCGTTCCCGCCTGCCCGTTGGACAGCCGCAGGTAGGTCGTGAACCCCCCGTTCTGTGCCAGGTCCCAGTCCCATGTCAGGGTGGCCGCGAACAGCCCCGCGTCCAGGTCCGCAAGCCCGGTCAGCGCCAGGGTATGGTAGTCCGCGGCTCGGAAGGAGAGGACCGCGTAGGCGTTGTGGGTTCCCGGGAACATGGGATCGGACCCGGAGCCGCCGTTGTAGTAGTACTCGGCCCCCAGGACGAAGTCCCCGAAGGAAGTGTCGAAGCCCAGGACAGCCCGCAGATCCCCCGCGCCGCCGGCGACCGGAATGGAATATGCGGCATCTCCGTGGAAGCTCATCCACTCCAGGTCGAACTTGAAGTCCCCCCCGCCGATCCATGAGTCGGCTCCGCCGTCCCAGGCCCCCACAAGGGAGCCTTCCAGGGTACCGAACACGAGGCCCGCGGCGCGGAGGGCGTAGGTTCCCTCCGCCGGGTCCGAGGCGGGGGCCGCGACGGCCTCAACCAGGGACAGGGCACCCAGGGGAACGGTCAGGCGCAGGGCGTCGCTCCCCCGGCGCGCGATCGACAGGCCGGAATAGTCCCGCTCGGTGAAGAGGTCCACGGGGCTGAAAGCGCTTCCCTTGCCGTAGTTGACGATCTGCCGGCCCGCGGAGAGGGAGAAGCCCTCGGCGGTCCACTTGATGTAGGCCGTGCGGACCCGGGCGGCCAGGACGGTCTCCGCGTCCGTGAGGTCCGCCGGAGCGAACAGGGTGTCCGGCGGGATCAGAGAATTCCCTTCCGCCTCCGCGAAGGCCACGGCGGAGGCCCCGGTCAGCAGGGCCGCCTCGGCGGAGAATTCCGCGCGAAAGACCGGGCTTCGCGCGCCAAGGGTGGCTTCCAGGGTGGTCGCCGAA
>JBFZER010000028.1:0-9807 GCA_041306765.1 Spirochaetota bacterium
ACAACGCCTTCGACCTGGTCAAGGACGGTATCGAGTTCTGCAAGGTCATCATGTGCCCCGCTTTGATGGACAAGGGTCCCCCTGTTCCCCGTTCCAGAATCGGACATTCCCCGGCCTCGGCCGGCTAGTCCGTTCTAGATATCCTTTTATCCAAAAATCGCATTAATTTCTGGAATCGCGCCCGTTCGATATATTTGTTTTTCCAGGGCGCTTAGGAATTGTCCTTCTGGAAAAAGGCATTGACAGATTTCCGGACCCGGGATACCGTCGAATGACCACAACCAATGACCATGGTCATTGACTTCGGACATTATTACAGGAGGCGGCCATGAGCAGGGTTTCGATCGTCGGCGCATATAACTCAAAATTCGGATCTTTCGTGAACAAGAACAGGGAAACCGGGGAGATCACGGATACCTGTTCGATCTACGAGCTCATGGCCGAAGCGGCCCAGGGAGCCGTTAAGGACGCGGGGTTGGATCCCTCGCAGATCGACGGCGTCTGGGTGGGGTCCTTCGCCCCCGGCCTCTTCACAAGCCAGGATCACCTCGGTCCGATCGTCCTGGATTCCTTCCCCGACGCCTTCCGGTTCAAGCCCACCCAGCGGGTGGAAGGGGCCTGCGCCAGCTCCTCCATGGCGATCTATAACGCCCTGTACGCCATCGAGAGCGGCCGTTTCCGGAACGTCCTGGTGGTCGGGGTGGAGAAGATGAACCTCCTCAAGACCGCAGGCGTCACCCACGCCCTGGCGGGCGCCTCGTACTGGCCGACCGAGGGCGGGGTCGGGATGACCTTCCCCGGGCTCTTCGCGGAATACGCCAAGGGGTACGCCGAGAAGTACGGCATCCCGGCCCAGAAGCTCCGGGAGATCCTGGCCGCCGTGGCGGCGCTCTGCTACAAGAACGGCCTGGAAAACCCCCTGGCGCACTTCGGGAAGGGCGGTCCCTCGGACAAGCTGGGCCTGCACACCGCGGCCAACATCCTGGGGCTTCCGGACGAGAAGAACCCCATGGTTGCCGAACCCCTGCGCCTGCACGACTGCTCCCTGGTGACCGACGGCGCCGCCGCCCTGGTCCTGAGCCCGACGGAAGAGGCCAAGCGGCGGGCCGGTCCTGCGGTGGAGATCGCGGGGATCGGACATACCACGGAACGCATCGCGATCAAGGACCGGGTGAACATGTACGATCTTATCGCCGCCAAAAAGGCAGTCCAGGCTGCGTACAAGGAGGCGGGAATCAGCGCCAAAGACCTGGGGGCCGCGGAGGTCCACGACTGTTTCACGATCACCCAACTCCTGTGCACCGAGGCCCTTGGGCTCTCCGGGGACGGGAAGTCGGGCTTCGAGTACGAGGCCGGCCGCTTCGGTCCCGGGGACGACTGCCCGGTCAACCTTTCCGGCGGTCTCAAGGCCAAGGGACACCCGGTCGGCGCAACGGGGGCTTCCATGCACGTGCTCCTGTATAAGCAGATGACGGGAAAGCCCATCGGACAGGCTCGCGAGAAGGGAGCCCCCGAGGTGACCGCCACCCTAAACGTGGGCGGTTCCGCGGTCACCAACGCGGTCAGCGTGCTCAGGAGGATTCGGTAAGCGAACGGCCGGCGAAGTCCTGGGACAAGGCCGGCCATCCTCGACTGGTTATCCCCGCTTCGGAGGAGCCGCGAAGGATTTCCGGATCAGGGCCGCCAGGGCGGCCAGGCCCGGGTCCGAGGGCCCCGCGAAGCCCAGGTCCGCCAGGGCGTCCGTGCGCTCCCGGGTCATCCATCGGTAAAGTCCTCGTCCGGCTTCAGCCGGATCCGGGTTGGCGTGGGCGATGCGCACCAGGGACAGCATCTCCTGGGCGGAAAACATCTTGTACCGCCCTGCGGACACCACGTGGTAGGTTTCGCCGTCCTGGGACCGTTCGATCCGGAGGGGCGGCGTACGCGGCGCGGGGGCCTTCCCCTTGCCCTGACGGCTCCCGGCCGCGCGCGGTTCCGAGCGGGAGGCTTCCCGCCGCTCCTCCGCCTCGTTTAGGCGGTCCACCTCCATGTTGTACCGGTGGACATGGGCCTGCTCCAGCAGGAAGTCGAGTCCTTCCTCGTCCAGTTCCGCCAGCACGGACTTCAGCTCCTTGAGCAGGGCGGTCCGCCGGTCCTTGCCGGATCCGGGCGCCTTGGCCCCGGCGCGGGATGCGCGGGGCTCCGCGGTTCTCGCGGCCGAAGCTCCGGCGGCAGCTTTGCCCGCCCGGCGCGCGGGGGCGGCGCCCGCAACCGGGGCGGTGGCTTCGGTTCGGGTCGGGGTGCGCCGGGTCCGTACGGCCGGTGAGTCCTCGGGAGCCGCCGAGCCGGCCCCCTCCAACTCTTCCCGCACGGCCCGGGACAGGCGGTCCAGGAATTTCGGGTCCGGCTTTCCGGGAGCCTTGGTCGGTTTCGGTTTCCTGGGAGCCAGCTTCTTCTTGAGGGATGAATTTTTCCGGACTGCCATGGTTCCTCCTCCCGGGCCGCGTATAGTAGTATTCTATCCGACCGGAGCCGGAAAATCCGCCGCATGAGTCCGGTTAGGCGGCGCCGGCCGAATTCGGTACGGAGAATTCATGAACCCAAAGGAAGTGTACGAATCCTGCCGGGAAGCCCGGGAGGAAGTGGCGCATTTCATGCGCAGGCTGTACGAGCAGGGTCTGACGACCTGTTCCGGGGGGAACCTGAGCGCCCGGATCGGGACGGGCCACGTGATCATCACACCCTCGGCCCTGGACAAGGGCCGGATCACGGGGGACCAGATCGGGCTCCTGTCCCTGGAAGGGGAAAACCTGACGCCGCACCTTGCGGTCAGCATGGAGGCGCGGATGCACCTCCGGGTGTACGAGGCGCGCCCCGAGGTCCGGGCGATCGTCCATGCCCACCCCGTGACGGCCACGAGCTTCGCGGCCATGACCGTGGATATCAACACCAAGCTTACGGCGGAGGCCTATGCCGTGCTCGGTGTCCCCGTGAAGGCTCCCTATGCCCTCATGGGAACCGAGGGTCTGGCCGAGCGGACGGCGGAAGCCGTGAAGGGAGCCGACGTGGTCATCCTGGAGAACCACGGAATCCTGACGGTCGGCTCGACCCTACTGGCCGCCTTCGACCGCCTGGAGGTGTTGGAATCGGCCGCCAAGATGACCCTCTTCACGAGCCTGATGCGGGGCGTGTCGCCCCTGAGCGCGGACCGCGTAGCCGAGCTGGACTCCTGGAAGGCGGCCCGGAAATGATATGCCGCCGCGCCCCCGGATTCGGGGATGCGGCGGCGGGCCGGAGCGTTTCGAGCGCTTTGGTCTATCGGAGCGATTCCACGGCCGCGAGCATCCGGCCTACCTGTTCCCGGGATATCGCGAACTCGACGAGCCCGTCCCGGGACACCGCCAGGAACGAACGGTCGTAGGGGAGGTACTCGACCCGGACCGCATCCCCGTCGGTCAGCTCGAACCGGATCGTCAGCTCCGGCAACCCGGAAACGGATCGGGTCGCGTTGCCCTCCGCGAACAGGCCAGCGATTTGCAGGAAGGCCGTTTTGAAGGCTTCCGGGGAGACTTCCCTGCCGTCCACGGCGAACCGCTCCAGAATGCCCGTGGAGTCGGGAGCCGGGGGGCCCTCCACGGGCACCCGGGTCACGGACAACTTGTAGCTGTCGGTCTTCGTCCGTACCTCGATGCGGGACACGTCGTTGAGTTCCGGCACAAAGACATACTTATCCACGTATTCAAAGGGTTGGAAGGCTCGCAGGAACTCGACCCGGGATTCCTCCAGGGCGTACACGGCGGGAGCGTCGGCTTCCTTGAAGTATACAAGACCGCTGCCGCTCCGGGCGCCGAACAGGAGGTGCATTCCCGAGCGGTCGTCCCGGGCGACCAGCTCTCCCCAGGGCTTGTCCAGCCCATACCGGCCCAGGTCGGAGGGTGCGTCGTCCACGAATTCTGCGATACTTAGTTCGTCCAGCTCCAGCAGCAGGCCGGGGAATTTTTCGGAACTCAGGCCCCGAAGAGTTTTGTACGGTCGACTCATCAGGTAGGGACCGTAGGTCAGGGCGAACCGGGCCAGTTCTCCGCCTTTTTTCAGCCGCGTTTCCAGAACAAGGTCTCCCCTGCGGAGAAACAGGTACTCGAGCTGCTCCAGCCGTACGGGGTTGACGGAGCGAACCCGAAAGTCCGGCAGGGAATACTGGAGGTAATCCGCGATGTTCCGGGTAACCGTGAATAGCTTGCCCTCCCCTTCGACTTCCAGGAACCAGGTGTTATCCGAGGGAGACTTGGCGCCCAATCTCAACGTCAGTTCCTCCCCGCCGGTCAGGTAGGCGGTAGCCTGCGCCGCGGGCGGGTCCAGGCCGTAGTCCTTCCGATCGTAAGGACCCTCGGAGAGGAGGCGGACGGCGTCCAGCCTGGAGAAGGTGTACAGCAGATTGTTCACCGACACTTCCCAGAGCCGGATGGGGTGGGGGTAATCGACCTTCCAGGAACCGCCGGAGCGGAAGAGGACGGTAGAAGCTCCCCGGGATTCCAGCATCATCCTCTCGATCCGGGCGGGATCCCGCCGCAGGATCTGAACGACAGGCTCCGCCTCGGGTTCCTTCCTCGGAAGGTTCCTCAGGATCAGGGTGAGTCCGCCGGCCAGGGCGCAGGCGGAAAAGACCAGGATAAGGGAGGTCCGCCGTCTCATCGATGACGCCTCTTGAGCCAGACCAGGAACCCCGCGGTGAAGGCGGCAAGGGGCATCAGGAAGACCACCAGAAGGGCCCACAGGGTCTTCTCCCGGTTGCTCATGACAAGGGGAAACCGGACCAGGTCTTTGGGCTGGATGATCAGAGCTTCCTCCCGGTTCGCCAGCCAATTGATGCTGTTCACGAACAGCTCGGAATTGCCCGGGGTTGTGGTGAAGAACGGCTGGGTGAAGAACCGGTAGGATCCGATGGCCACCAGCCGGGTTTCCTGAGGCCGGCCATCGCCCTCGGGATCCGTGACCGCTACGGCCAGGGTGAAGGGTCCTTCCGGATCGGTTCGCAGCTTTTCCAGGGAGGCCAGGTTTCCGAAGGCGGATTTACCGTAAGAATCCCGGGTGGAGAAGACCAGACGTTCGTGACGGATGTTTTTCTTCTTGAGCTCCGTGCGTTCTATGGCCTGGGCGAAGGGGAAGAGGACGGCCATATCATTCGAGCGGAGGGATTTGGTGATTTCGTGGAGCTCCAGGGCGGGAAGGAGCATGAAGGGATTCCCCGTGAAGGAGGTGTCGAGGCTTTCAACTACCAGCAGGGGGCGTATGGCGATCCCGTAGGCTTTTAGCAGTTCGGAGAGGTTCGGGAACTCCATGGGATCCGTCGCCACGAGCAGGCGCCCGCCTCTATCCATGTAGGCCAGGAGCTTTTCCAGGTCCGGATTGGAGAGGTCGTTGGTAGGATTGAGGATCGCTAGGACGTCCACTTCCGCAGGCACTTCCCGGAGTGTAAGGAGGTTGAGTTCCTTCACGTCGTAGTTCAGGTTCTCCAGGATCCGCTGGAGCCGAAGGCTTGCCAGGCTTTCCTCTCCGTGACCCTGGAGGGTGTATACCGTCGTGTTCCGGGGGGACAGGACGTACTGGATGGCGGAGGTGATCCGCTGTTCCAGGGCCAGGGACTGGATGGTCGGAGGGGCTCCGGAATCGGAGTAACTGAGATTGTACATATCCATACGGGTGATCACCTTGAAGCGCTTGCCCGCGGATACGACCAGGGTGCCCTCCCGGAGGGCGGTTTCGTCGGACTCGAACTGCTTGGCCCAGCCCGGGTTCAGTTCGGGATCCACGGTCTCGATGACCAGGCGATCGGCGGCGGCGCCGTAGCGCCGAAGGACTTCCCGCACCTGGGGATCCTCGCTCTCGGTCTTGAGGACGTGGTAGATGCGTATTTCCCGGTCCAGGGCTGCCAGGAGCTTCTGGGTTTCCTCGGAAAGGGAGAAGATCTTCTTCTGGGTCAGGTCGAGGCGCAGTGGTATCTGTTCCACCAGAAGATTCACCGTAATGGCCAGGAGGACCGCCGCCAAGGCGGCCAGGGCGGCGAATCCCCCGTACTGGAACTTCCTGCCTCGGAACGATTTGAACAGGTTAAAATTCTTCACGTCGCCCTCCTTAGCTCCACCGGCGTTTTTCGATCATGCGTACCGTGAAGAACACGAAGATCGCGGAAAAGCTGATATAGTAGACGATAGGTCCCAGGCTGAGCACCCCGAGCCCGAAATCCTGGAACCGCTTGACCAGGGAAAACCAACCCACGATCCGGTTGATGATCCCCCTATACAGGGAAGCCCGGAGAGCGTAGCTCGCGCCCGTCGCTCCCAGGATTGCGGCGCAGAGGATTGCGGTGAGCGGGATACTCCGGAGGGTCAAGTGGACGATGAGCCCGACCCCCAGTCCCAGGGCCGCCACGAAGAGAACTCCGGACAGGCCGTCCTTGGGAAGGCTGGGCTGGATCCAGTCCACGATCCAGAGCAGCAGCAGGGTTGCGAAGGTCGCGACCGCCGCGGATACCGGGTTTTCCGTGGTGGACGAGATGAAGAGTCCGACGGAAATGAAGGCCGCCCCGAGCAGGAAGAATCCGAGATATCCTCCCAGAATCTCCAGGAATGCCAGGGGTTCCATGGCGTAGATGCTCATGATGACAGGGTAGGCTCCCGTTACGGCCAGGGTAGCCGCGAAGAGGGCCAGGGCCGCCAGGTACTTGCCCAGCACGATGCCGGTCACGCCGACCGGGCTGGTTATGAGCAACTGGTCGGTTTTTGACCGCGTATCCTCGGATATGAGGCGCATCGTGATGAGGGGAACGATGAACAGGAAAATGAACAGGAGACTGCCCAGCACGCTCTTGAAATCCGGGGAGGCGCCCAGGAGGTTGTTCACGGTGAAGAATATGCCCGCCATGAGCAGGAAGAATCCCATGACGATGTAACCCAGGGAGGTTGTGAAGTATGCCCGTAGTTCACGCCGGAAGATAGCCCACATTTATTTCTGCTCCTTGTCGTCGCCGGTGATGCTGAGGAAGGCTTCCTCGAGGGTGGAGTCCGCCGGTTTCATCACCAGGATGGGCAGGCTCGCCTTGGAGAGGGCCTTAAACAGGTCTTCCCGTATGTCCGCGTCCTTGCGACCCTCCGCGGAAAGTTCGACGGTTCCCGATTCCACGGTCTCAAGGATCGTCACGTTCCGGATTCCCGGGCAACTCTCGACGGCCTTCCGGACCTCGGATTCCCTGCCGCGGACCCGCAGGAGCATGGAGTTATTGTCGGACACCCCCCGGACCAGGTTTTCCGGCGTGTCGCTGGCCACGATCCGGCCCCGATTGAAGATCAGGACCCGGGAACAGACCGCGGAGACCTCCGACAGGATGTGGGAGCTGAGGATGACGGTGTGATTCCCGCCCATGGACTTGAGCAGAGTCCGGAATTCGTTGATCTGCTGGGGGTCAAGACCGATCGTGGGTTCGTCCAGGATCAGGATCGGCGGATCCGCCAACAGGGCCTGGGCGAATCCCACCCTCTGGCGGTAGCCCTTGCTGAGGTTCTTGATCAGCCGGCCGGAGACGTCCTCGATGCGTACCATGCCCATGGTGCGGCGCAGTTCGGCGTCCCGGGCGGGTCGGGGGATCCCCTTCAGGGCGGCGGCGAACCGGAGGTACTCCTGTACGGTCATCTCGGGGTAGAGGGGGGGGACTTCGGGCATGTATCCGATCTGGCGTTTGGCATCCTTGGGATTCTCCAGGATGTCATGGCCGTTCACCGTGACCGTGCCCTCGCTTGAGGACAGGTAGCCGGTGATGATGTTCATGGTGGTGGACTTCCCGGCTCCGTTGGGTCCCAGGAACCCGAGGATTTCTCCGGACTTCACCGTGAACGAGAGTCCCTGGACCGCGGAGCGCCTACCGTAGCGCTTGGTCAGGTTTTCAACATGGATCAACCTCGTCTCCTTCCCGTCGGGGTCCGCGTCCGGCACGGACGGCCGGATCTTCGAAACCTCGAACCCTGGTAGCGTTAACGCACTATCATAACATTGGAATTTCCATCTGCAAAGCGGAAACTTGCACGGATCTTGGATTTGAGTGGTTGGCAAAGGTATAGATGATAAAAATTTACTTGACAAGATGGACAATCGGAGGGTATTAAAATTCACTTAGTGCACTAAGCAAGTATTTATTGCACGATATTCTATGTTTTGGAGGAAGTATGGAGCTCAGTTCCTTGAAGGCCGTCGCAGATTCCGTCAGGTCCTTGACTATGGACGCGGTGGAGCGCGCCAAGTCCGGCCATCCCGGCCTTCCCCTGGGATTGGCGGACCTGGGCGCCCTGCTCTATGGAGATATTCTGATCCATGACCCCCGGGATCCGGCATGGCCGAATCGGGATCGGCTGGTCCTCTCGGCGGGTCACGGTTCGATGCTCCTGTACTCCCTGCTTCACCTCTGCGGCTACGATGTATCCCTGGAGGATCTGCGGAAGTTTCGCCAGCTGGGATCCTGCACTCCCGGACATCCGGAGTTCGGTGTCACGCCGGGCGTGGAGATCACCAGCGGCCCCCTGGGACAGGGCCTGGCCAACGGAGTGGGCATGGCCATCGCGGAGACTATCCTGGCGGCCAAGTTCAACACTCCGGAGCACAGGATCGTGGATCACAGGACCTACGTCATCGCCGGGGACGGCTGCATGATGGAAGGCATCACCTCGGAAGCGGCCAGCCTCGCGGGGCACCTGGGGCTGGGTAAGTTGTTCGTCTTCTACGATTCCAACCGGATAACCATCGAGGGCGGGACGGATTTGGCGTTCAGCGAGGACGTGATGAAGCGGTACGAGAGCTACGGCTGGCGGACCGTCCGGTGCGACGCGTACGACCTGGCGGGTATCTCCGGACAGGTCCGGCTGGCGGACCGAGGCGCGGAAAGGCCGACCTTGATCCTGCTGGATTCGGTGATCGGGAAGGGGGCCCCCACGATGGCCGGGACCCATGCCGTGCACGGGTCTCCCCTGGGTGCGGAGGAGATCAGGAAGGCCAAGGCTGGTCTGGGTATCCCGGAGGACGCCCAGTTCTACGTGAAACCCGCGGCGATGCGGTACCTGGAAGAGAGGAAGACCGCCTGGAATGCCGGGCGGCGCGAATGGGACGGCGTGTTCCGGGCGTGGAAGAAAACGAACCCCGGGCTGGCGCGCGAATGGGATTCATGGCAATCGGGATTGGTGCAGGTTTCCGCGGTGAACTGGCCGGTCTATGCGGAGGGGGAAGCGGCCGCGACACGGGCCGCCTCCGGCAAGGCCTTGGCCGCCGTCGCCGCCGCGGCGGACAACCTTCTGGGGGGCAGCGCGGACCTGGCGCCTTCGAACAACACCTACGTGAAAGGACGCGGCGACTTTTCCCGGACCGACAGGACGGGCCGGAACTTCCACTTCGGTATCCGGGAACATGCCATGGCCGCGATCTGCAACGGGATGGCCTACCACGGAGGCCTTCGGCCGTACTGCGCGACCTTCCTGGTCTTTTCCGACTATTTGCGGCCTGCCCTCCGGGTCTCCGCCATCGCCAAACTCCCGGTGATCTACGTCCTGACCCACGATTCCATATTCGTGGGCGAGGACGGTCCGACCCACGAACCCGTCGAGCACCTGGCCGCCCTGCGCGCGATCCCGAACCTCCGGGTCCTGCGGCCCGGGGATCCGGAGGAAACCCAGGAGGCAGGGCGCCGTGCATGCGAGCGGACGGACGGCCCGACCGCCCTCATCCTGTCCCGCCAGGCTCTGCCGACCCTGAAGAAGCACGACTCCGCCTGGAGGACCTCTTTCGACAAGG
>JBFZER010000029.1:0-9516 GCA_041306765.1 Spirochaetota bacterium
CGTCACCCAGCCCTTCTCGGTGAAGCGCTTCAAAAGGACGTTGGTCATGCCCAGGGACAGCCCCGCCGTCCGGGCCAGGGCCCGCTGGGTGGGTGCCCGGGAGGTGTCGGCCTTGCCGGAGCCGTAGAGGTTTTCAAGGACTGCCAGTTCGGTGTCTGTTTGCATCAGTTTTCCGGATAGATCCAACAGGATGGACAGGATGAAGACGGATGAACAAGATGAAGAATCCATGAGAAAAATCAACCGACGATGATCACTTGATCCTTATCTTGTTCATCTTTTTATAATCTTGTTGATCTTGTTGGATCTTTGATGGAACCGTCACGGACAAGCGGGGGCCGGCGCCCCGGTGGAGCGCTTTTTTCCCCGTAGTCCTGACGCCCCGGCCGGGGGTCGGAGGCGGCCGCAACGCGCTCCCCGTCCCGGAAGGGTCCTTGAGGGCGGGGCGCGGTGTGCCCTGGGGCACGTCGGCCGCGGCCGCCCGAGTTGTTCAATCCGTGAACAAGACTATAGCGCGGAGGTTACGGAAGATCAACGGGAGGGGACGGAATTTAACGGTATATGTGGAGTAGAAAGCGTTGGAAGTATCAATTCGGAAAAAGTGCCGGAGGAAATCCTCCCGCTTCATGCGGTCACGGTAACGCGTGAAAACCACGGAAGGATGGCAACTAACGGTTGAACATGTGCTGATTTTATGTAAAATAGAAGTATGAATCCTAAAGAGCATAATAGCGACTATATCCCCCGAACCCTGGCCGGTACCCTGCGACATTCCCTCGAGCAGTATCCCGTCGTGACGGTGCTGGGGCCCCGACAGTCCGGAAAAACCACGTTCGTGCGGACGGAATGCCCGGACTTCGCCTACGTGAACCTGGAGGATCCGGAGTGGCGGGACCTGGCACGGAATGATCCCAAGACCATATTCTCGCGATACCCCGGCCCCTTGATCCTGGACGAAATCCAGAGGGTGCCGGAACTCCTGTCCTACATCCAGGTGCTCGCGGATGCCGAAAGAGCCGAGGGGCGCTTCATCCTTACGGGTAGTCAAAAGGCATCGCTCCATGAGGCGATCGCCCAGTCCTTGGCGGGGCGGACGGCCGTCCTGACCCTCCTGCCCTTGAGCCTTGCGGAACTGGGGGATCGATGCGCCGGCGAGTCCCGGGAGTCCATCCTACACCGGGGCTTCCTTCCCCGAATCCACGCCCGGGGCCAGGAGCCGACGGGAGCCTACCGTTCGTACTTCCAGACCTATGTGGAGAGGGACCTTCGCTCCCTCCTCCTGGTGAAGGATCTTTCGAAGTTCGAAACCTTCCTCCGGCTGCTTGCGGGACGCTCGGGGCGCCTGTTCGTGGCCAGTTCCATCGCGGGGGAGATCGGCGTCTCCTACAAGACCGTACAGGACTGGGTATCCGTGCTGGAGGCCTCCTATATCGTTTTCCGGCTCCAACCGTATCATTCCAGCTACGGCAAGCGGCTGGTGAAGACCCCGAAGCTCTATTTCACGGAGCCGGGCCTGGCCGTGTACCTGTTGGGCATTGACACCCCGGACCAACTGGGACGGGCTCCGCTCTTCGGAAGTCACATGGAGAACATGGTCGTATCCGACGCGGTGAAGGCCCGTCTCCACCGTGGAAGGGACCCGAACATATATTTCTTCCGGGACAGCAACGGCAACGAGGTCGACCTCCTCCTGGACCGCCGTCCCGCTCCCTGCCCGGTGGAGATCAAGGCTTCCCTGACCCTCCACAAGGACCTGTTCAAGGGCCTACGCACCTTCCAGGGACTGAATCCGGCCTCGCCTCCGGGCTGGGTGATCTACGGCGGCGACCTGGAATCTTCCGGGGACGGGCCGGGCTTCCTGAACTTCCGGCACACCGAGCGGCTCTTCGCGGATTGACTTCCTCACCAATTACACATATTATGTGTAAAGGGGCTTTTCATGAAGAACATCACCCTGGCGATCGATGAAGACACCCTGACGATGGGGCGGGAATACGCTCGCAAGAACAGAATGTCCCTGAACAGCCTGGTCCGCCGTCTTCTCGGGCAGACTGTCCAGGCTTCCTCCGCCCGATGGCTGGACGACGCTTTCGGCCTGATGGACAAGGCGGCCGGATCCTCCCGGGGGGGCCGCTGGACCCGCGGGGACCTGCACCGTGGCTAAGGTCTTCCTGGACACGAATGTCCTGGTCTACGCCGCGGACAACCACGATCCGGTTCGCCGGGACAAGGCCCGGTCCGCGATCCGGCGGGTCGTGGAGACGGAAAACCCCGTGATCTCCACCCAGGTCCTCCAGGAATTCTACAGCGCCGCCGTGACCAAGCTGAAGATCGAACCCTTGCTGGCCAAGGAAATCCTGCACGGCTTCCACAACATGGAAACCGTCCAGATCGACCTGGGGTTGATCGAGCAGGGTATCGACATCAGCATCCTGTCCCGGATCTCCTTCTGGGACGGACTCATCCTGGCGGCCGCGGAGCAGGCCTCCTGCTCGACGGTGCTGACCGAGGACCTGAACGCGGGCCAGAGCGTCCGGGGCATCCGCATCGAAAACCCTTTCCGAGAGGATTCGCCATGACCTTCCAGCCGCCCCCGAACGTCAGCGTCCTGGCCTACCGTGGAATCTCGCCCCGGATCCATCCCTCGGTCTTCCTCTGCGACGGGGTCCGGATCGTCGGGGACGTGGAGATCGGGGAGGGCTCCTCGATCTGGTTCAACACGGTGATCCGGGGGGACGTGAACTCGATCCGGATCGGAGAGCGGGTGAACGTCCAGGACCTGTGCATGCTCCACGTGACCAAGCGGAAGTTCTCACTTACGATAGAGGACGGGGCCTCGGTGGGGCACTCGGTATCCCTCCACGGCTGCGTCCTGCGCTCGGGGTGCCTGATCGGCATCGGGGCCATCGTCCTGGACGGGGCGGTGGTCGGGGAGGGGGCCCTGATCGCCGCGGGCACCCTGGTCCGGGAGGGGGTCGAAGTGCCCCCGAACACCCTCTTCGCGGGGGTGCCGGGCCGGGTGATCCGGGAACTCTCCGAGGAGGACCGGGCCCGGGTGGCGGCCACCTCTCCCCATTACGTGGAGTACGCGGCCCTGTACCGGTCCGGCGGCCAGGGCCCGGCCCGGGCCTTCTAGGGGACATCCCCCTCGATCAGGGAAAAGATCCTCTCGAAACTCGCCGCCGAGATCAGCTTGTGCCCCTGCATGGGTTCGTGGGCGTACTGCAGCCTCCGGTAGCCCGACCGCCGGAGTTCCAGGTAGGACGCGTACGTGCCGGAACGGTTGTAGTCGTAATCCCCCTCGACCACGGCGACCGGAAGATCCTTCAGGTAGTTCCATTCGGGATCCGAGACGACGGGTTCCCCGTAGTACGGGATGTTGATGAAGAAGGCCCCGTCGAAAAGCCAGGCGTGCCGGCTCAGCACGGCCTGGGTCATCTGCCCGCCCAGGGAATAACCGCCGATGTATACCCTTTGAGGATCGATGTTGTAGTAGGTCATCATGGCGTGGACCGCGGCCAGGCAGAACGCCGGGTTCGCGTCCTTGAAATCGCACAGGCCATTGTAGGGATCGAATCCTATCCAGATGATCCGCCGCCGGTCGAGCACGGGCGCGAAGTCCCTGGGATAGCGGCTTGAGGACTTGGCGTTGGTCATGGAGACGACGAGCCCGTAGGGCGTCCTCCCGTCGTAGTCCCTGGGCACGTAGACCCCGACGGGGTAGTCGGAGAGCTTCACGGACTCGACCCGCATCCAGGGGGACCAGCCCTCGAGGACGTAGGGGAAGTCCCCCCGCTGGAGGGCGATGCCCCCGGTCTTCCGGGGGACGGCCAGGGGAGCTTCGGCCTTGGCCCGGTACTTCCGCGCGTCCTCCCGGTGTTTCCCGGCCTTCTCCGCGTAGTCCGAGGGACTCGCAACCGGCGGTGTCGTCCGGGAGGCCAGGTGTTCCGCGATTTCGGTGTATCCCGCATCCGCCGCGAACTGCAGGGCCTGGGGCGTCCAGGTCAAAAAGCCGTCCAGGGATTTTACTAGTTCAAGGCTGCCGGAGGCCACGGCAGCCTTGGCCTCCGCCGGACCCGGCCGGGGCGCACGCCGCCTGCCGAGCATCCGGAGCGCCAGGTCCGGACGGTTCGCCAGGGCCGCGATAAAGGGGGTGGAGCCGGGCCGGGCCTCGTAGTTCGGGTCCGCACCATGGTCCAGGAGCAGGTCGATGACATCCCCGCGGCCCGCCTCCACGGCCAGATGGAGGGGGCTGCGCCCGTACCGGTCCGGCACGTTCCAGTCGACCTTCCGGGCGCACAGGGCCTTCAGGACCTCGAGGCTTCCACGTTCGGCGGCCAGATGCAGGGGGGTCGCGGGCACGAGCAGGGAGGTCCGGCCGGCCATGCGGGAAAGGTCCTCCCGGGGCAAGGCAGCGATCGCGGCCGGGTTCCCGGACAAGACCGCCCGGCAAGCCGCCGCGTCGTTGGAGACCGGGAACTCGTAGGAGTAGAGGCGGGCGCCCCGGGACCTGAGGTATTCGGCGTTCTTCCGGGCCCCGTGCTGGGTCGCGTGGCTCAAAGGGGCGTTCCCCTCCTCGTCACCGAGGTTGACGTCCGCCCCGCTCTCCACGAACGCCGCGACCAGGGCATGGAGATCGTCATCCTGGGCGACCCAGCAGAGCGGCGTACTGCCTTCCTGCGTCCGGGCGTCCGGGTCCGCCCCACGCCCTACCAGGAATCGGATCCAGGCCGCGGGATCTTTCACGGGGGTTTCGTACACGTCCGTCAGGACATGGAGAACGCTGGTCCCCGCGTTGCCGCGGGCGTCGATCCGGGCTCCCCGATCCAACAGCCACTCCACGACGTCCATCCGGTCCGCCGCGACGGCGAAAAACAGCAGGGGCGCCCCGTCCGGATGGGCCAGGTTCGGGTCCAGGCCGGCGGCCGCCAACAGTCCCCGTATCTCCGGGGTGCGCGCATGGTCGGGTTCGAACAGGACCGCCGTGAGGGCGGCGAACCGCGACGCCCGAACCCCCCGCTCTCCTTCGGCGCAGGCCGCCAGGAAGCCCCGGAGGCCGGGTATGTCCCGACCCGCCAGAGCCGCCCCCAGGTCGGCCTTGGGATCCCGGGGCGGGGCGGGGGCAGCGGCCGGCGCGGACGGCGGGGCCGGACGCGCCGTCTCCGGCAGGGACGCCGCCTCCCCGAGCTTCACCTCGGCCCGCAGGCTCCAGTCTGCGACTTCCGAAAACTCACCTTCGACGGGTCCTTTCCGCCGGGCGGCCAGTATCACCCGGTATTCGCCGCTCGAAGGGAAGGCAAGCCGGAACCTCCACTCGCCGCCGGAGACCTCGAGCCGGGTCATGGTTCCCGCGGGCTTCGGCGGACCGGAATAGGACACGGAAAACCGGAGTTCGATATCCGGCCCGCAGGCCGCGACGAAAAGCGCCGTGGAGCCCACCTCCGCTGTCCGGGGCGCCTCGACGATGCGGATGCCGAACTCCCCGAAAGCCGGCAGCCGCCGGGACCAGGGGGCCGGCGAGGCCATCCCGGCCCGGGGCCCGGCCGCCGGGACCGTATCGGGCGCCCCGGCCGGCATATCCCGGACCGGCACCTGCGTACAGGCGAACATCAGAATCACCGTGAGAGCCGCGCACCCTGAGGAATGTCTCATTAGACCCTCCTGAGAACTCCGGCCTCGCGCCCGCGGGAGGCGCTCAGAATCAAAGGATAGAGCGCGGCCGGAGGGCGGTCAACTCCACCTCTCCCCGCTACGTGGAGTACGCGATCCTGTACCGGTCCGGCGGCTGATTTCCGAATCCGGACAAAAATCCAGCGATCCTCCATTGACGCCGCAAATTCCGCGATTTACACTTTCAAGGATTTTGTATCCAATCCCAGGTCCCGTGCGTCCGGGAGAAGGAGGTTCCATCCTTCAGCGCCCCTAGCGGCGAATCCGCAATGGCGGAGATTCGCACCCCAATTCCTAAAGGAGGAGCAACGCATGAGCGCAAAAGTCATGAAAGTTCCGCACACGTATGTCATTCTGTTCGCCCTGATCATCGTGGCCGCCATCGGGTCCTACATCATACCCGCCGGCGAGTTCGACCGGGCAAAGGACCCGAACTCCGGCCGCACCGTGGTGGTTCCGGGGACCTTCCACAAGGTCGACCAGAATCCCCTGAGTTTCTTCGGCACCTTCATCGCCGTCCAGAAAGGAAGCATCGACGCGGCGGACGTGGTCTTCTTCATCTTCTTCGTCTATGCGTCCTTCTACATCGTTCTGCAGACGGGGGCCCTCCATTCCTTTATTGGCTGGCTGTTGAGAGCGCTGAAGGGGAAAGAGATCATCATCATTCCCATCTTCATGTACATCTTCGCCCTCGGCGGTTCCGTGTTCGGGATGTACGAGGAGACCTTCGGCTTCATACCCCTCTTCGTGGGCTTGGCCATTGCCATGGGCTACGACGCCCTGGTGGGCATGAGCATCGTATCCCTGGCCGTGGCCATGGGCTTCGCGGCGGCCTTCATGAACCCCTTCACCGTGGGCGTGGCGCAGAAGGTGGCCGAGCTTCCCCTGTTCTCGGGGATGGGCTTCCGGATCATCGTCTGGTTCGTCCATGTCACCCTGTCCGTGGTCTACACCCTCCTGTACGCGATCAAGATCAAGAAGGATCCTTCCAAGTCCATCCTCAAGGGCATGGACATGGGAAGCCTGGCCCTCAACCACGACGAGCTCGTCCAGAAGAAGCTCTCCGGCCGCGACAAGCTCATACTGATCTGGGTGGCCGTCATCGTCGGCCTCCTGGTCTGGGGCGTCATCGTTAAGGGTTGGTACTTCGACGAGCTGGCGGGACTCTTCATAATCATGGGCGTGGCCGCGGGCTTCATAGCCGGCTGGGGACCCAGCAAGATCGCCGTGACCTTCCTGGAAGGCGCCAAGGACATCGTGTTCGGCGCCCTGGTGGTCGGTCTCTCCCGGGGCATCCTGATCGTGATGCGGGAAGCGAAGATCATCGACACGGTCATCAACGCCATGGCCCAGCCCCTGTCCTACCTGCCCAAGTGGCTGGCCGCGGAGGGCATGCTCGTGGTGCAGACCCTGATCAACTTCTTCATCCCCTCGGGCTCCGGTCAGGCCGCGACCACGATGCCGATCATGGCCCCCCTCTCGGACCTCCTGGGCATCACCCGCCAGACCGCCGTCCTGGCCTTCCAGTTCGGCGACGGCTTCTCCAACGTACTGTGGCCCACCACGGCCCTGCCGGTCATCTGCTCCATCGCCAAGGTGCCGATCGACAAGTGGTGGAAGTACTTCGTGCCCTTCTTCGGCTGGCTTCTCGTGGCCCAGGTCATCTTCATGGCGATCGCCGTGGCCATCAACTGGCAGTAGCCCGGATCTTGTAGTAAGATATTCCACGGCGGGCGGCGGGGGACGGTCCCTCGCCGCCTTTTCTTTTTCAAAGGGGGACTGAATGAGCCTGGACATCCTGGTACGGGGCGGTATCGCGCTGGATCCCGCGGCGGGTACGGAGCGAGAGCTGAACGTCGGAATCGAGGACGGCCGCATTTCCTTCCTGGGGCCGGACAAGCCGGCGGCGGACCGCGTCATCGACGCGGCGGGACTCATGGCCTGTCCGGGCTTCATCGACACCCACATGCACGACGAGGAACTGGAGGATCCGGACACGATCCAGCTGGCCCTCCTCAGGCAGGGGGTCACCACGGCCATTGCCGGCAACTGCGGGTCCGGACCCCTCCTCCGGGACATCCGTGCCGCGCGTCCGGCCCCCTGGCTCAACCTGGGTTACCAGACCGGACACCGGTACCTCCGGAAGGAGGTCGGCATCGACGACGAGTACCGCCCCGCCACGGAGGCGGAGATCGCCCGGATGGAGGACCTCCTCCGCACCGAACTGGACCTGGGCTCCCTGGGCCTCTCCTTCGGCCTGGAGTATGCCCCGAACACAAGCCCCCGGGAGATCGACGCCCTGTGCGCCGTGGCCGCCCGGTACCCCGAGCGGGTCGTCTCCTCCCACATCCGCTACGACGGCCCGGACTGCCTCAAGGCCGTAAAGGAGATGATCGACCTGGCCCGGCGCCACCGGGTGAGGGTCCAGATCTCCCACATCGGGTCCATGACCGCCTTCGGGCACTCCGCCGAGGCCCTGGGCATGACCGACCGTGCCCGGGCGGAGGGCCTGGACGTGACCATGGACTGCTACCCCTACGCGGCCTTCTGCACCTACATAGGGTCCGCGGTCTTCGACCCGGGCTTCGAGGAGCGGTGGAAGAAGGGCCTGGAGAGCCTGGAATCCGCGACAGGGAAGTACAAGGGCACCCGGTTGACCCCCGCCTCCTACGCGGACCTCCGGGCCAACGACCCCCACGCCCTGATCATCGCCCACGTGATGAACGAGGAGGAGATCCGCCTCTGCCTGACCCACCCGAAGTGCGCGGTGGCCTCGGACGGGGTCCTGCACCAGGGACAGGGACATCCTCGCGCGGCCGGGACCTTCCCCCGGGCCCTGAGGTGGCTGCGGGAGGCGGGACTCTCCTGGCCCGAGGCGGCCCGCCACGCGACCAGCCTCCCGGCTTCCATGGCATTCCTGTCCTCGGGGGTCCTGGCGGCAGGCGCCCCGGCGGACCTTGTCCTCTTTTCCCCGGAGAAGCTCAAGGACAAGGCCACCTTCCAGGACCAGCTTGCGCCTCCGGAGGGCATCGAGTACGTGATCGTGAACGGAAAAGTCGCCCTGGAGCGGGGCAAGCTCACCCGACCCGCGGTCGGCCGCCTTCTCACCCGGCCCCCGACGAAATAACGAAGAGAAAGGAACGCATAGATGGACTACAAGTCGCTGCTGCCCGAACTGGACAACCTCATCGACAAGCTGGCCCCCCGGGCGGTCTCCTTGAGCGATGCCATGGCCGCGGACCCGGAGATCTCCGAACAGGAGGTCCGGTCCAGCAAGGCCCATGCCGACTTCCTGCGAGCCGCGGGTTTCGAGGTGGAGCACCCCTTCTTCGGGATCCCCACGGCCTACAACGCCAAGGCTTCGGGAGGCCCCGGCGGCAGGGTCGCCCTCCTGGCGGAGTATGACGCCCTGCCGGAGATCGGCCACGCCTGCGGCCACAACGTCCACGGGGCCATGTCCCTCCTGGCCGGGGCGGCCCTGGCGCCCCTCATGAAGAAGGCCGGAGGCGAGCTCTGGGTCACGGGCACCCCCGCGGAGGAGACGAACGGGGCCAAGATCTCCATGTCAGCCAAGGGCCTCTTTGACGACCGGGACCTGGCCCTGATGATCCACTCGGGCGGGGAGAAGTCCTACGTCCGGTACCGATGTCTGGCCATGGACTCCTTCGAGTTCCGCTTCAAGGGCAAGACCGCCCACGCCGCCGCCTCCCCCTGGGAGGGGAGGAACGCCCTGAACGGGGCCCAGCTCTTCTTCCACGCCCTGGACATGCTGCGCCAGCACGTCCGCCCGGACGTCCGAATCCACGGCATCTACACCCAGGGCGGGGCGGCCTGCAACATCGTCCC
>JBFZER010000030.1:0-10820 GCA_041306765.1 Spirochaetota bacterium
TCTTGTAGAAGGCGTAACCCTTTTTCGAGGTGTGCTTTATGGTGTACATGGCGGAATCCGCGCAGCTTACGAGCCCTTCCAGGGAATCCCCGTCGTCCGGGAAGAGGGCGATTCCCATGGAGGCGCCGATCCGGCAGGATTCGCCCAGGAAGTCCATGGGAGCGTCGCAGACCTCCAGGACCTTCCGGGCCGCGGATTCCACGTCGGGCTTGCCCCGGACGTGGTTCAGCACGGCGATGAACTCGTCGCCGCCCACCCGGGCGACGGTATCCGAGGCCCGGAGCACGGACTGCAGCCGCTCGGATATCTCCACCAGGGCGCGGTCGCCGGCCAGGTGGCCGAACCGGTCGTTGATGGGCTTGAAGTCGTCCAGGTCCACGTAGATGATGCCAACCTTGGACCCCGACCTCCGGGCCATGTCGAAGCTTTTCCGCAGGAGCTCGAAAAGCAGGCGCCGGTTCGGAAGGCCCGTCAGGCTGTCATGGTTGGCCAGGTAGCTTATCTGGTGGGTGGCCCGCTCCAGCTGCTCCTTCTCCCGCTGGAGTTCCCGGTTCAGCTCCTCCACCCGGACGTGGATGAGGGAGTTCTCCAGGGCGATGGCCACGTAGGGAGCCAGGGCGGAGAGGAACCGCAGGTGCTGGTCCGTATAGGATTCCCGCGCGTAGCTCTGGGCGGTCATCACCCCGATGACCTGCTTTTCGATCGACAGGGGCAGGTAGAGGAAGGAGAGTCCCGGCTTCGGACCGAAGATTATCGGTTCCCCGTCCAGGTAGCGCCGATATTCCGCCTCCAGATCCCGGATGAAGACGGGAGAATCGTGCCGGATGCACCATGCGGCGAAACTTCTCTTGGGATCCAGGGGCACCGGTTCCCGGGGTATACGCTGCCCGTCCTGGATATAGGCCGCGTAGCGCAGGCTCTCGGTGGTTTCGTCGTACAGGGCGATGCCGAACAGGTCCGTAACCATCAGGGCATGCAGACTCTCGTAGAGGGTGGAGACCACCGTCTCCATGTCCAGGCTCGAGGTGATGCGCTGTCCGATCTCGGAGATCGTGAGGATCTGGCGGTTCATCTCCTCCAGGCTCTCGGTCTTCTCCTTCAGTTCGATGTTCCGGAGCCGGTAGATCTCCGCCTCCCGCTGGGTGCGCTCCACCTCGTACTGGATCTGGACGTCCTTGATCTTCCGGGTCGTGTCCTCGTTCAGGATCTCCCGCTCGTACCGGACGAAGCGCCGGAAGTAGTCCAGGGCGACCCTGTGGTCGCCCCGGCGCTCGTGGGTCTCCGCCAGGAGTTCGTACGCGGCGTAGTACAGGGCCTTGGCGTGGATCTCCTCGCTGGTGCCCGCGGCCCGTTCCAGGACCTCCTGGGCTTCCTCCAATTTGTCGCGGTCGATGAGCAGGGATCCGAGGTCGAGCTGGGCTTCGATGATCTCCCTGCGGCTCTTGATCCCTTCCGCCAGCCCGATGGCCTTCCGGAACCGTTCCTCCGCCGCCGCGGTGTTGCCCGTCCCCCGGGCGATCCGGCCCAGGACATCCCAGGAGGAGGCGATGATGATGCGCTCGCTGTCCGGCTCCGCCAGGTCCAGGGCCTTTCGGACGAACTCCTCCGCCAGTTCGAAGTTCTCCAGCCGGACGAAGGACTTCCCGATGTTCAGCAGGATGCCCGCCCGGAGTTCGGAGCCCTTCTCCTCGGGGACGATGTCGTAGGCCTTCAGGAAGTAGTCCAGGGCTTCCTTGTAGTTGCCGAGGTCCGCGCAGACCTCTCCGATGTTGTTGAGGGTCGTGGCTTCCCGGTTCCGGAACCCGTGCCGGCGGGCCTCATCCAGGCTCTGGGTGTAGAAATCCAGGGCCCGCTCGTACCGGGACATGTTGTGGTAGAGCACGCCCAGGCCGTTCAGGGCCTTCGAGCGGCCGACGGGGTCGTCCAGGGTCCGGTAGAGCTCCAGGGAACGTTCGAAGGCGGCCTGGGCCTCCTCGTTCCCGCCCAGGTAGCAATGGCACCACCCGATATTCAGCTGGGCGTAGGCGATGCCTTCGGAATACCCGATCCTGTCCGACTCCGCCAGGGCGGTGCGGGCCAGTGCCAGGGCGGACTCGAAGTCCTCGAACATCCCGTCCCAGGCCCGGTCGTTCAGGCTGTCGATCCGGGCGCGGACCGCTTCCGACGCTTCCCGTTCCGCACCGACCGCCGGATCCTTCCGGGATTTCATGCGGCACCCCGGAGGGAGTTCCGCAGATCCCCGTCCAGGGGGATCCACTCGCCGTCCCGGGCTATCTCGGCGGGCCCGAAGTCGGCCTTGTAGTCCATCACCCGGGAGCCCGGCACCCAGAACCCGAGGTAGTACCATCGTTTCCCGAGGGAACGGCAGAGCTCGATCTCCCGGAGGATGGAATACGTGCCCATCGAACGCCTTGCGACGTCCGAGGACCAGACGAAGTAGATGGACGAGAGCCCGTCGGGCAGCACGTCCAGGTATCCGTTGCCCGCGAGCGAGAGGTTTTCGCCGGAGGGCACGGAGTATTCCGTCACGGCCACGACGCCCAGGGGAGAGTCCACCAGGAAGGCCAGGTAGGACAGAACGCCTTCCTCGGGATCCGGGGCCTTGCCGTGGCGATCCCGGCAGTACGCCTCGTAGAGCCGGAACCGGTCCTCCCGGAATCCCAGGCCCCGGTCGTCGTAGGAGAAGACCGTGCCGGCGTTGGTCCGGGCGACCCTGCGCTGGGATTTCGTGGGCGCGAATCTGCCGGCGTCGATCCGGATCGGGATGCAGCGATCGCAGCCTTCGCAGGTGGTCCGATAGAAGGAGGTTCCGCTGCGCCGGAACCCCCGGGACAGCAGATGCTCGTAGGCCCCGGGAGGAAGCTCCCGGGTGGAAAACTCCGCGACCCTCCAGGACGGCGCCCCCGCCAGGTAGGGGCAGGGCCCGTAGGTGAGCTCCCGGAGGGGTATCGATATCGTCACGTCAGATATCCAGTTCCTGGGTTTCCGGACCGTAGTCGGGGGCGTTTTCCGCCAGGTATTCCAGGGCGTCCTGCGCGATCCGCTGGGCGTGCTCGTACCAGATGGCATAGAGCTCCTTGGTCACCGTCTTGGGGAACGGGGCTCCCTGAAGCTCGCTGGCCAGGGCCTTCAGCACGACGAAACCTTCATCGCGCATATCGCGCATCTCCTCAGAGTTGAAGTTGACGGACGGACAAAGCCGGATGTTCCCGTTTCATCGATTCTATATCATCCCCGTGGGAAATCAATACCTCGGTTCGGTCTTCCCATCCGTCCAGCAGCCGCTTGGCCGCCTCCCGGAGATCCCGGGCTCCCAGGGCGAGAATGTCGGCTCGTTTTCGCCTGCGCAGTTCGTCCGTGACGCCGAACAGCTCCCTCTTGAAATCGATGAAGCCCTTCTCCTCGGGCATCATTGGCCGGAGGTCCCGGCCCGCGGCACCCACGACGGCCCGCTCCAGGGTGTCCGAAGGGAGTCCTTCCGCGGCGGCCGCCTCCAGGGAAGCGCGGAACGCCTTCAGGGACGCGATCGGGGCGGGGTCCCGGTAGGAAGAGAAGCTGAAGGTGGACTCGGAGCCGTCGGTCCAGGCGGAAGCCCCGTAGGCGCCGCCCTTGACCCGGACCTCGTCCCAGAGGTATCCGGTGGACAGGAGGTGGCCGAGGGCCAGTTCGTGGGCGAAGCCCGGAGTTCCGATCGGGGACGAGCGGAGGCTGACCGCGCTGAAGCCCACCTGGGCGGGAAGGGACCAGGCCTCGAACCTCTCCGGCAGGGCCGCCCAGTCGGCCGGCCCCGCGGCCGAGGCCGGCGGAGACCCGGGGGTCCTGGGTATCCCGGACAGGGCGGCCTCGACGGCGGCGCGTGCCGCGTCGAGGGTTTCCGGATCGGCCGTCAGGTTCACCCTCATGCCCTCCCGTCCGACCAGGGACCGGAGCAGGGCGGAAAGGCCCCGGGCCAGGGCGTCCGCGTCCACACCGTCCCGGAGGTCCGACAGGAACAGGAACTGGGAGAGGCCCCGCCAGAGTTCTTCCATCCTCTGGGCGCCGGAGAATCCCGCCGCAGCCCGGGACGCGGCGAAGGAGCTTCCGGAGGGCACGATCGCGGAAGTCACGTCGTTGGCCAGTTCGGCCAGGAGGTCGGACAGGCGCTTCCGGTCCCCGAAATCCGGTTCCGTCATCAGCCCCCGGGCCAGGTCGAGGGCCGCTGGGAAGTTTCGTTCCAGGGCCTTGAGGCGGAAGACGATCCAAGCCGACGGGGATTCCCGGGGGCTCCCCGCCGGCGTGGAGGTCTGGAGCAGGACGTGGAACCCCCCGGCCTTTCTTGCCAGCTCCCGGGACACCTCGGCGTAGGACCGGCCCGGAAAGCCCGCACCCGACACGAACCGGGCCAGGAGCGGCAGGAAGGGTAGGCTGGCCTCCGGAAGGCCCGCAAGGGGGAAGGCGAAGTCCGCGTACACGATTCCGTTTGTGAAGACCGGATGCAGGGACGCGGGGGTTCCGCCCAGGCTCGCTGGCTGGCGGGGAATGACTTCGATCTCCCGGGGAATGTCGGAGCGCTTGAGCATCGGTATCGAATCCCGCGCCCCGCGCCCGTCCGGGGAGTCCTGGGAATCCCGCAGAGCCCGGGCGATCTCGCGTATCCCGGCGCGGTCGGAATCCGTCAGGCTTCGTTCCAGGGCGTCCAGGGCGGCCCTGCGTTCCGTCCGTTGGGTCTCCGCCAGGGCCGGGTCGGGATAGACCGTCACGGTCGCCCGGTGGGGGTTGTCCAGTATCCATTCCCGGAGCTTTTCCTCGAGGTACCGGGGATGTTCCGCCATCCGCGCCTTCAGCTCCCCCAGGGGGGTTTCGAAGGAGAGGGTCAGCTCCGGGGGCTTTCCGTGAAGCCAGCCCCGAAGGGAACGGGAGAGCAGCCGGAGGCCGTAGGTCCCGCCGCCCCGTCGTATCTCCCGGGAAGAGAACTCGATGGAATGGAACGCCGCGTCCAGGAGATCCCCGGGTATCCCGTCCCGGACGAGGGATCCGAGGGTGCGGAGGATCAGGTCCTCGATTTCGGCCTCCCGTCCCCGCTCCACTCCCCGAAGGCCCGCGGAAAACAGGGCCTGACGCAGGCCGGTATCCAGGCCGCTGTGGGGGGAGAGGTCCTCCCCCAGGCCGGATTCCGTGAGGGCCTGCGCCAGGGGCGCTCCGTCGCTGCCCAGGAGAACCTCGCCCAGGACTTCCAGGGTCAGGTTGTCCACGCTCTCCTCGGGAGGGACGGTCAGCCAGGAGACCAGGGTGGTCGTCCGCGCCTCCGTGCCCTCCTCCGCGGGGAAGGGGAAGGAAACCCGGATCGGCGACGCGAACCGGGGCTGGAGGGGGATATCCGTGTCCGGCTCGCGCCGGACGTATCCGGAAAGGAACCGCTCTTCTAAAAACCCGAGCTGCCGTTCCGTGGGGATGGAGCCGTGCAGGAAGATCCGGCAGTTGGAGGGGTGGTAGCGGCCTTCCCAGAAAGCCCGGAAGGCCTCGTAGGTGAGGCTCGGTATCTCATCCGGGTCGCCGCCGGAGTCCGCATGGTAGGGGTGGCCCGGGGAGAACAGGGTCTGGTAGGTCCGGGTGGCGATGAGGCTGTCGGGGCTGGAGTAGTCGCCCCGCATCTCGTTGTAGACCACCCCCTTGCGTTCGAGCCTCCCATCCTCTCCGAATTCCAGGTGGTGAGCTTCCTGGAGGAAGGTATCCCGGGTGATCCGGGGCCGGAACACGGCGTCGCCGTACACGTCCAGGAGGTTGAAGTAGTCCGCCTCCACGGTGGAGGCCGCGGGATACACGGTCTTGTCCGGGTAGGTGAGGGCGTTCAGGAAGGTGGCCAGGGTGCCCCGGGCCAGGGAGATGAAGGCGTCCTTGACGGGGAAGCGTTCGGAGCCGCAGAGCACGGAATGCTCCACGATGTGGGCGACCCCCGTGCCGTCCGAACTCGGCGTCCGGAAACAGAATGCGAAGGTGTTTTCCTCGTCCTCCGAGCGGAGGTGGAAGACTTCGCAGCCCGTCTTCCGGTGCCGGAGGTGTACGCCGCCGGCCCGGTACTCGGGAACCGGGAACTCGGAGAGGGTCTCGAAGGCGGGGTGGTAGGTGGTCATGGGTCAAAGATGTCCGCGCAGGAGACGAGAGTCAAGCCGCTTTGCGACTTGACTCTCGTCTCCTGCGGCAACGAAGCCTCCGGCTTCGTCGAATGTACCGGATTACGTCATTTACGGCGCTTGCCGCTATCCGTTCACGGACCACCGTTCACGTACACTATCTTATCCTCTCCGGCTTCCTCCCAGCGGGCCAGGACAAAGAGGAGGTCGGACAGGCGGTTCACGTACTTCCGCAGGGTCGGGGAGACCTCGGAGTCCCGGGCCAGGGTGACGATGCGGCGCTCGGCCCGCCGGGCCACGGTCCGGGCTATGTCGAGCTTGGCGGACTGCACGGTGGACCCGGGCACCACGAAGCCCTTCAAGCCCAGCTCGCCCTCGAAACGTTCCACGTACGAGAACAGCCGTTCCTCGTCACCGGGCAGGATCGGATCCGTGAAGGGAGTCCCCCGGGAGGCCAGCTCGCCCGCCGCCCGGAAGAGGTCCCTCTGGATCTCCTCGAGGATCGAAAGGGTTTCCGGCCGCTTGACCCAGTGCTTGGCCTCCCCCAGGAAGCTGGAAAGCTCGTCCACGGTGCCGTAGGCCTCCACGCGGTCGTCGTCCTTGCGGACCCTCTCCCCGGACCAGAGGTCCGTGAGGCCCCCGTCGCCGGTCTTGGTCGAGATGGTGCTCATGGCTTTCAGTCCACCAGGTCCTCGTCGCCGTCCAGCGAGAGGTCGCCGTCTTCCCAGCGTTTTTTGAACCATGCCAGGAAGTCCCGGGTGCCGCGTTCCACGTCCTCCCGCCTCTGGGCCCCCAGGATCTCGTACTCCTCCTGGATGATGAGCCGGCGGGTCTGGGATACGTTCTGGAAGAGCTTGTCCCGGAAGGCCGCGCTCTTGCCCTTGAGGACCAGGGCGATCTCCCGCTCCGAGAGGTCCCGCAGGCGTTTCTGGACCTCCCGGTCCGGCACGCGAAGTATGTCGTCCAGGGTGAACAGGCGCTCCCGGATGGAGTCGGAGAGGTCCTGGTTGTCCTCTCCCAGGTTGTCGAGGATGCTCTCCTCCAGGTCCGTGTCCACGTGCCGCAGGATGTTGGCCAGGGCCGATCGGCCGTCCACCTCCTCGGTGGCGGAGTGCCCGATGCGGCGGATCTTCTCCTTGACCCCCTCATCCATCCGGCGGAGGACCTCGGGATCCACCTTCTCCAATCGGGCGATGCGGCGCACCACCTCCGTGCGGACCGGGTCCGCCAGGCTGACGATGACGGCGCTGGCCAGCCGGGGCTCGAGATAGGGCAGGAGGACGCTCATGACCTCCGGGGACTCGCTGCGAAGGAGGGCGACGAGCTCCTTGGGGTCGAAGTCGTTCAGGAACTGGAAGGGCTTGGCGGACTCCGGTACAGCCTTGCGGAGGAGTTCCCGGGCCCTGTCATCCCCGAAAGCCGCGGCCAGCATCCTCTGTGCCGTCTCCGCGCCGCCCTCGATGGAGCCGCCCTGGGTCTTCACGAGCCAGCCGAACTCGGTGAGGATCTCGTTGGCCTCGATGGTGTCGATCCGTTCGATCCCGGCGATGGCCCGGGAGACCCGCTCGATCTCGTCGGGCTTCATGTGGCGGATGACCTTTGCGGCCTCTTCCTGGCCCAGGAGCAGGAGGAACTTGGCGGCCTTTTCGATCCCCGGCACGCCCGTCTTGAGCAGGGCTTCCGTTTTCTCCACCCCGAAGTCCGCGGGCGGGCGGGGAGGGGAGACGGGGCCCCCCTTGCGGTCCGGCTTCCCGGCAGCGGCTCCGGGCTTGGGTCTTTCGGAACCCCTGCCGCGGTCCTCCGAACGGGTGCGGGGGGAGTCGGAGGTTCCCGGCCCGGCGGCAGCCGGGGGGACGGGTCCGGGCTTTCCCCGATATGCCTTTTCCAGTTTGTCCTTCATGTTCATATCGGGATCCATAGTATATTGTGCCCGGCGAGCGGTCAATGCGGCAGATCAGCGCGAAAGACGGACCCGGAGTTCCTCCGCCATGGCCTCGTACAGGGGCAGGGGATCCCGGAACCGGGGCCGGGCTGGCCTGCCTTCCGGGTCCCCGACGTTCAGGGTGCCGTTCCCCGCGGCGTCGGACAGGCCCGGAGGGACGGACCGGCTCCGGAAGCCATCCAGGACGAACCGGAGCACCCCGGCGGCCTCGGATTCCGCCGCTTCGCAGAGCTCGAAGAAGCTCTCCCTGCGTTCCGGTTCCCCTCGGCAGGGATGAACCCAGGTCCTCCCCCGTTCCGCCGCCCAGTCGATGCCCCGGTCGAAGACCTCCGGGTAGATTACGGAGATGATCCGGGGGCCGTGGGGGCCCCGGAGATGCCGGGCGGCTTCGGGCTGCGAAGTCCCGCGCCCGTCTCCCGAGGATGTCTGGGCGGGGTTCGTGTGGAGGAGAAAGCGGCGGGTATCGGCCAGGGCGTTCGCCACCCGGACCGGCAGGCGCGGATCGCCGGCGGTTTCCGAGGGGTAGGCCCGGCGCAGGGCGGAGGTGATCCGCTCCGGGAATTCCGCCGGCGGCTCTCCCGGGGGACAGAGCAGGGCGCCCGCGTCGAAGGCGGAGATTCCGGCGCCCCTCCGGCGCTCCCAGAGCAGGGTGTCCAGGATCCGCTCCAGGAAGGCGTGGCAGCCCCGGAACCGCTCCGTCTCGGGTTTGCCCGGCTCGGTCCAGCCGGAGCCGTGGACGATATACGGATGGGCCGCCCGGTCCAGGGCGCCGTGGGTCGCGAAGCCCAGGAGGAAGGCCGCCCAGGGAGAGCCGGGATCCCCGTCCTCCCGGACCCAGGCCTCCAGCATGCCTTCCACGAGGCGGCCGAAGCCCCGGCGGTGGGCCAGGACCCCGTAGTGAAGTGCCAGGGGCCGGGTCCTCTGGTTGTGGTAGAATATGTCCGGACCCTGGCAGCCCAGGCGGAAGTGGGGACCGAGGGGGCCGGAAAGGATACTCCGGGCCACGGCGGGATCCGCCCGGGCTAGGGCCGCTTCTCCGGTCAGGGTGTGGGCGATCTGGGAGGGCATACGATTACAAAATACCCCGGACCGGCGTCCATAAGGAAGCGCCTTCGTTGGCTTTTTTCGGGAAAACAAGTATCATGAAATGGCAAGGAGACGTGTATGAGGCTCTACTCCCGCGGACAGGTCGTGTTGTTTTCGGTATGTTCCTTCGCCGTCGCCCTGCTGGCGGCCTTCGGACTCGGGTTGATCCGCCTTCCCGCCGCCGGTTCCGCCGCCCCGGAAGGGGAAGCGGCGCCCGCCGCCCTGGAGCGGTACGACACGGGGGCTCCCGCCGCCCCGTCGGAGCCCGGCGTCATCTCCTCCCCCCACATCCTGACCACCGACACCTCCCAGGAATATACCCAGGACGAGCGGGAGAACATCAGCGTCTACGAGCGGCTCAACTCCGGGGTGGTCAACATCACCACCGAGGTGGTCTCCATCAACTACTTCCTGGAACCCGTGCCCAGCGCGGGGGGCTCAGGATCCGGCTCCATCATCGATCCGGCCGGCTACGTTCTGACGAACCATCACGTAGTCAAGGACGCCTTCAAGGTCTACGTTAACCTCGCGGACGGCAGCCGTTACGAGGGCAAGATCCAGGGCACCGACGAGGAGAACGACCTGGCGGTCCTCAAATTCGATCCCCCCAAGGACCGGCGGCTCACGGTCATACCCTACGGGGATTCCTCGGGGCTCCGGGTCGGTCAGAAGGTCCTGGCCATCGGCAACCCCTTCGGCCTGGAGCGGACACTGACCCGGGGAATCGTCTCCGGCATCGGACGGCCCGTCCAACAGGACGCGAAGACCATCATCCGGGACATGATCCAGACCGACGCATCCATCAACCCCGGCAACTCCGGCGGACCGCTGCTCAATTCCCGGGGCGAGATGATCGGGATCAACACCATGATCTATTCCCCCTCGGGAGGCTCCGTGGGGGTCGGGTTCGCGGTGCCCGTCAACACCGCCAAGCGGGTCGTGCCCGACCTGATCCGGTACGGCATGGTCCAGAGGGGGTGGATCGACGTCACCGCGGTCCAGCTCTTCCCCGCCCTGGTGGAATTCATGAAGGAGCGGGGCTATCCCGTGCCGGTGGAGCAGGGGCTCCTGGTTTCCCAGGCCCGGCGGAACGGCAACGCGGACCGCGCGGGGATCCGGGGCGGTTCGACCCCCGCCCGATACTACTCCAGCGTATTCTACGTGGGCGGGGACATCATCACCGCGATCGCGGGGAAGAAGGTCGCCAGCATCGCGGACCTCTACTCCGCCCTGGAAAACACCAAGCCCGGCCAGGAGGTGGAGGTGGAATACTACCGCTCCGGCAGGAGGATTTCGGTCAAGCTGGCCCTTTCGGACCGGGCCGAGTACCGGAAGCAGGAATAGGCCGCGGAAGCGCCCCAGCCGGACTCACCACAGAGAACACGGAGAACACGGAGCGGGGGGCGGAAAAATGTTGGGGATTCAGAACAGGATTATCATGATTAAACGGATGAACAGGATGAGAAGGAACCTGTATATTTTCTTAATCCTGTTAATCTTGTAAATCATGATAATCCTGTTTAGCTTTTCCGGGAAACTGGATTGGATTAACGTTCCCTACCTCGTTTAATCGTGTACGGTGATCGGAGAGCCTAATACATGAAACCGTTCAAGGTTGTGGCACCGTATGGGCCTGCGGGCGTGCGGCACGTCGCGAAGCGACGCTCTACAATCCATACCTT
>JBFZER010000031.1:0-2974 GCA_041306765.1 Spirochaetota bacterium
CCCGGCGATGAAGAGGCCGTCCTGCGCGAAGCTGTCGCGCAGACAGCGGAGTACGCCCCGGGCCGTCTCGGCGTAGTCGGGTCGGCCGAAGAGCCGTGCCGCCAGCGCGTAGACCCACAGCAGCTGAGCCTGGTCGTAGAGCATCTTCTCGAAGAGCTGCATGATCCACTCGCGGTCGGTGAACTACCTGAAAAATACGCCCTCCAGATGGTCGTGGAGACACCCCGACATCATCAAGTCCAGGGTAGGCTCGACAAGCGCACGAATTCTATCGGATACGGCCGGGTCGGCTCCCGCGGCGGCGTACAAGAGGAATAGAAGCGAGGTATGCGGCGGGAACTTCTGTCCGTTCCCCAGGCCGCCCCACTCCGGGTCGAGGGCCCGCCGCCAGGCCGACAGGCGGGCTTCGAGCGCCCCGCCGCCCTCGTCTGCCCCCTCGTCAGCCTGAGCGGGAACCTCGAAGGGCTTTACTCCCGAGCCCTGTTTCCGGTAGAAATCCAGGACCCGCTCCAGGTAATCGACAAACCCCACCCTGCCGTACGCCGCCCGCAGGGGGATGTAGGTAGCGGCCGCGAAGGGCGCCCCTCCGGGCGTCAGCACCACGTTGAGCGGCCAGCCGCCCTGCCCGTAATTGATGGTCATGAATTCCATGAGATAGCGGTCCAGGTCAGGCCGTTCCTGCCGGTCCACCTTGACGCACACGAATCCCGAGTTCAGGGCATCCGCGGCGCCCGGGTCCGAAAACACCTCCGAAGCCATCACGTGGCACCAGTGGCAGGTCGCGTACCCCACGCTCACGAAGAGCGGTCTGCCGTTCTCGGCCGCGTGCTTCAGCACCCCGGGCGACCATTCCTGCCACCAGACCGGGTTAGCCGCGTGCTGCCTCAGGTACGCGGAGGCGGAGCGGTCCAGGTTGTTCCTGTGAAAGTCGGCGCTTTGCATTCTTCAAATATACTAAAACCAATATAAATCCGACCGCGCATCTCCGGGTGGCTTCGCGCCATCCTGTATCTTCCGTTTACTGTCCACCGTCCGCCGTCCACCGCCCACGGACCTCCCCCGCCCTCGCGTGGGCTTCCAGGCCCTCCATCCGGGCGAAGGCGGCGGCGTCCCGGTAGAGCCCCGAGGCTGCGGCGGGATCCTCGATCCGGATCCACGTCCGCACCCGCAGGAAGGACAGGGCCGAGAGGCCCCCGGAAAGGCGGGCGTAGCCTCCCGTAGGCAGGACGTGGTTGGGTCCCGTCCCGTAGTCCCCCAGGACTTCCGCGGACCCGGAGCCCAGGAAGACCGCCCCTGCGTTCCGTATCCGCCGGGACAGGGCCTCCGGGTCCGCGCTCAGGATCTCCAGGTGCTCCGGGGCGAAGGCGTCCGCCGCCCGGGCCAGGGTATCGAGGTCCGGGTCTACCAGGACTCCGCCGTTCTCCAGGGCCCGGCGCGCGATATCCGCGGTCGGGAGGTCCGCAAGGCGGCGCTCCAGGGCTTCCTCCACCCGGGCGGCGAAGTCCTCGGTGCGGCAGGCCAGGACGGGGACCGCGTCGGGGTCGTGCTCCGCCTGGGCCAGGAGGTCCGCGGCGACGACCTCGGGGTCGGCTCCGTCATCCGCCAGCACGAACAGCTCGCTGGGGCCCGCCACGGACTCGATGACCGTGTCCCCGGCCACCAGGCGCTTGGCCGCGGCCACCCAGCGGTTGCCGGGCCCGACCACCCGGGCGCAGGGAGGGACCGGACCCGCCCCGTAGGCCAGGGCGGCGATCGCCTGGGCGCCCCCGGCCGCCAGGAGGCCGTCCGCCCCGGCCACAGCGAAGGCCGCAAGGGTTTCCGGTGCGGGCCGGGGGCTGGCGGCCCAGACGGTCCCGACCCCCGCGGCCTTGGCGCTCAGGGCGGTCATGAGGATGCTGGAGGGAAGGGGATACCGGCCCCCCGGGGCGTAGCAGCCCGCGGTTTCCACGGGCAGGATCTCGTGGCCCGCGAAGCCCCCGGGCACGGGACCCTCGAGGGCCGAGAGGCTGGCGGTCTGGGCCCGGGCGAAGGCCTCGATCCGGGCCCCCGCCCGCTCCAGGAGTTCCCGGGAATCCCGGGGCAGGGTTTCCAGGGCCTTCCGGAAGTCCCGGGGACCGAGGTACAGGGGTCCGTCCCCCAGGCCGTCCAGCTCCTTCGCGTACCCCAGGAGGGCAGGTTCGCCGCGCTCTCGCACGTCCGCGACGATAGCCGCCGCCCGGTCCGCCGTCGCGGGGTCAAGGATGGCGGCGGGCCTCCGTTCCAGGTCGGACGCCCGGAGGCGCCGGAACCTCAGTGGATTCCGGTCCACCGGGTGCCTCCCTCCTCCTGGTACGCGGGCTTGGCGTTCCCCGGGCGCCGCACCACCTTCAGGGACCGGCGGTCCAGGATGCGCTCCACCTCCGCCAGGGACGCCCCCTCGGCCCGGAGCTTCACCAGGGCGAAGTACAGGAGGTCCGCGGCCTCCTCGGCGGCCCGGACGGGGCCCTCGGTATCCGCGAGCTCCGCGGCCTCCTCCCGGATCTTGGCGGCCAGGAGTCCCGGCTCCGTGAAGAGCCGGTGGGTGTAGGAGCCCGGGGGGGAGGATTCCTGCCGGCTCCGGATGGTGCGGTCCAGGGCTCCCAGGCCCCGGTCGGGGCCGAAGCAGGTGCGGGTGCCCAGGTGGCAGAATCCCTCACCGTTCTGGCGGACCACGTAGCGCAGGGCGTCCCGGTCGCAGTCGACCTCGATCCGGACCAGGTCCTGGGTGTTCCCCGAGGAAGCTCCCTTCTCCCAGAGGCCCCGGGTGCGGGACCGGTAGACCCCCCGGCCGCGCTTCAAGGACTCGGCGACGCTTTCCCGGTCACCCCACACGAGGCCCAGGGCCATGCCCTCCTCGTCGCAGACCACGATGGGCCACAGGCCGTCGGACCGATCCGAGGCCAGGGGGGCCGTGAAGGCCTCCGCCAGGGAGAGCGTGCCGGAGTACAGGGCCATG
>JBFZER010000032.1:0-3725 GCA_041306765.1 Spirochaetota bacterium
TCCGGCAACGTCGTCATCTACTGTACCGAGGGGGCCGTGGAGACCACGGACGGCGAGTCCACGGTCCAGGTCCCCGCGGGAAAGGCCGTGGAAAAGCGGCCCGCGGAGCGGCTCAGGATGCTGCCCGTGGCCGTGTCGAGCCCCGACGAGTTCGCCAAGCGATGGATCGCCGAGGAGATCGAGGCGTTCCGGGCCAATCCCGCCCGGGTCGTGGCATTCTACGAGAAACGGTATGCCGACCTGAGCGTCCGGTTCACGGCCGCCCTGGACGAACTGCAGAGGAAGGCGGCGCTTCGGAAATGGATCGAGGAGGACAAGGCCGGGACCCGGATCAATCCCCGCTCCGCCGACACCCTCCGGGAGAAGAAGGAGCTCGTGCAGAGCTTCCTGGAGCTACGGAAGATCCTTTTCCTGTTCGAACGAATTTACTACCGCCTGGACGAGGCCGCGGACCTGGCAGCCGGAGGCTCCGGGGAGCGCGCCGAGATCCGGCCCGGCCTGACCGTCGGAGCCTTCCTGCGGCGGTTCCGGGAAGAGCGCGAGCGGCTGGCCAAGATGATGGCCTTCTTCCGCTACGCAGAGCGGCTCTACGCCCTGCGCAACGAGGGCGGGGCGGGTTTCCCCGGCCTGGGCGGGGACGACGACGACTTCTTCGGTTCTTCGGACTTCTAGACGATGACGACTGTCATATCCCTCGGGGGCTCCATCGTAGCTCCGGACAGGCCCGACGTCCCCTTCCTCCGGGATTTCCTGGCCCTCGCAAAGGCCTGGCTGGACGCGGACCTTGCTCGCAGGTTGATCCTGGTGGTGGGGGGCGGAGGACCGGCCCGGGAATGGCAGAAGGCCTACCGGGACGCGTCCCTGCGGTCCGATCCGGACGCCCAGGACTGGGTGGGGATCATGGCAACCCGCCTGAACGCACAGCTCGTGAAGGCCCTGTTCGGAGAACTCTGCCCACGGGACGTGGTGATCGATCCCACGGCGGTGGACGTATTCCCGGGGCGGGTGCTGGTGGCCGCGGGATGGAAGCCCGGGTTCTCCACGGACTTCGATTCCGTGCTCCTCGCGGAGCGCTTCGGGGCCGGCACGATCGTCAACCTCTCCAACATCGCCAAGGTCCACACCGCGGACCCCAAGCTGGACCCCGGCGCCCGACCCGTCGATTCCATCGGCTGGGCCGAGTTCCGCGCCATGGTGGGCGACGAGTGGGAGCCGGGCAAGAACGTCCCGTTCGATCCCGTGGCCAGCCGAAAAGCCGAGCAACGGGGGCTGCGCGTCATCTGCGCGGCGGGGCGCAACCTTCCCAATCTGAAGGCCATCCTGGAAGGCCGGACCTTCGAGGGCACGGTCATCGGGACCTAGCGGTCCGACCCTATCGATCCTCGATCTCGATGTAGAGACTCCCGGCGCTCCCGTCCGCGGCCGAAGCCTCGAACCGCCAAAGTCCGGGTACGTACTCGAATCCTTTCCGGGCGTCCACGCCGGCCGACGGGAGGACCTCCAGGGTCCCCTGGACGGCGGAGTCCGCGTACACCGTCACGGTAACGGCGCCGGTTTCGAGGGGCAGGCCGCTTCTCCGGAAGACTCCCTCGTGAAACCCGTCGATGATCCGGGCGTGGACCGGACCGTACAAAGCCCGGTCCCGGAAGGATCGGCCGCTTCGGTACCAGGTTGTATGCTCGATCACCGTGGAACGGCCCCCCCCCGGGCCGGCCCGCTCCAGGAAGCGAAGCCTCTGGACGCCGTTGGACAGATTCCGTTCCAGGTAGACGAACTCGATCAGGAGTTCCGGCTCGTCGATCCGGGTGATGCGGAACGAAGCCGGTATCCGAAGGAAGCCGAGGATCTTGATTTCGATGACGTACACCTGACCGACGGAAAAGGCCGGCGCGGGATCCGGCGGCCGGTACATCCGGGCGGCGGCTGGGTCCCACAGGACTCCCGGGCGGGTCCGGGGGGTGTTCCAGGCTTCCGACGGATCCAGGGTCATGTAGGCGTTCCAGACCCGTTCCGGAGGTGCCGGGGAAGCGTAGGTTCTTCGGTGGAAGAAAAAGCCGTCCAGGGAGGCTATATCGCTCGATTCATATCCGGATAGGTCCCATCCGTTTCTGTCCAGGAACCGCGCGACAGAGCCCGGAAGGGCGGGGCTCGCGGGGCCCGGCGCCGTGGCGCATCCTGACAGGGCCGCCGCGGCGATGAGGGAGAGGAACAGCGGTTTCCGGCCGCCCAAGGGCCGACCGGGTCGGTCAGGGCCGGACATCGACGGAGGACTGGATCCGTCGGGCATAGTCCCGGTAGCGCTCCACATCCCCGGGCCGCTCCAGCTCCGCGGACAGGGCGGCCAGGGCTTGGGCGCAGCGAAGGGCGTCGGCCGCGGAATCCAGGGTCACGAAGACGTCGAAGGCCCGGCGCAGGTAGTGGAAGGCCTCCTCCCGCGCGCCCAGGCCCCGGGACAGGGAGGCCAGGGCTTCCAGGTCCGCCGCGATACCGGTGGAGTTTTCCGCCTTCCTGTCCGCCTCCAGGGCCTGCTTCAGGAGGTCCAGGGCGGCCTGGGAGTTACCCCGCTTGTGGGCGATGTTCCCCAGGAGGTACAGGTTGGCTCCGTATTCCGACAGCCGCTTCAGCCTCTGGTTGATCCCCGCCGCCCTCCGGAGGTCCGCCTCCGCGCTTTCCCATTCGCCCCGGTCCCGGTACACCACCGCCCGGTCGTGGAGGAGGACGGCCAGGGTCCGCTCGTCCCGGGAGGACAGGGGGATGGCCTCCTGGAAGGCTTCCAGGGCCTCCGCCGCCCTTCCTCGGGCATACAGGGTCTCGCCCAGGTTGGCTAAGGAAAGTGCGCGGAAAGACGTATTCTTCAGGGGTCCGGCGTAGTCCAGAGCTTCCCGGAAGGTCGCCTCCGCGTCGTCCAGGCGGCCCGCGGCCAGGTACACCCGGCCGATGGAGTTCATCGAGACGACGGCCCCTTCGCCGTTATCCACCGCGCGGTTTTCCCGGAGGGATTCCTCGTAGAACCGGAGGGCCGAGGCGTAGTCCCGTTTGGCCAGGAAACCGTCTCCCAGCTTGGAGTACTCGGCGGCCTGGTTCTTCCGGGCCACCACCTCGGCTACGGGCTTGGGCGCGGAAGAGCAGGAGGCCAGGACTGCCAAAACGGAGAGCGCAAAGGCGGCCCGGAACCGGGGGACTCCGCGGACGGGGGACGGTGCTCGGGATCGATTCATTCGAAATCCCCCTCCCGCATGCTGCGGTAGAGCGACTGCTGTTCCTGCCGTTCCGGGATTCCCTTGCGCAGGAGGGGGTTGTTCGCCAGGCCCTCGAGCACATCCTGGGTCTTCTGCAGGGTGGTCTTGCCTTCCTCGAGCAGGGAGGCGATCTTGGGCATCTCGGAGCTGAGGGATCCCATGATCTCCCGCAGGCTCTTGATGCTGCGCTCCACGTCCCCCATCATGCCCAGTACCTTGTTGTACAGGGCGTTGTTGTCGTCCAGGAAGGTCTTGAGGGAACCCTTGGGATCCAGGAGCTTGGGCACCAGGCCCGTCGGATCCTCCATCTCCTTGGCGGCTAGGGCCAGGCTGGCGGACACTGCGTTCACGGATTCCAGGATGCCCTGGAGCTCCGTAAGCAGGGCATCCGTCCGGACTTCCACGTCCTCGATCAGGTCGGAGGCCCCCGCGACGGCCCGGGGGAGCTCCGCGGCCGCCTTGGTCACGTCCCCGACGATGGAGCCC
>JBFZER010000033.1:0-14070 GCA_041306765.1 Spirochaetota bacterium
ATCGCTACACCACCAGCGCCAACATCGCCCTGGTCGTCCGCTTCGCGGGTAGGGCCAGCCACGCGGGCATGGCGCCCCACGCGGGCCGTTCCGCCCTGGACGGGGCCCAGATCTTCAACATCGGCATGGAGTTCCTAAGGGAGCATGTGGAGCGGGGGGTCCTGATCCACTACGTCATCTCCGACGGGGGCGCGAGGCCGAACATCGTGCCCGAGAACGCCGCGGTCACCCTCTATGTCCGGGCGCCCACGGCGGAAACCTTGCGCCTCGCGACCGCCCGGGTGCTCAAGGCTGCCCGGGGGGCGGCGATGATGACGGAGACCCGCGTTTCCTGGGAGGTCACCCACGGGAAGTGCGACTACATCCCCAACGACGCGATCCACGGGGCGATGCTGGAGGCGATGCGCCGCATCCCCGTGCCCGCCCTTTCCCCGGAAGAACGGGACTTCGCCCGGGACCTGGCCGCCACCGTCCCCAAGCGTGACCGGGAATCGACCCTCACGATGATCGGGGCGCCCCTGTCCCTGCTCAAGCGTCCGACCCACGACCAGGCCGGGGACTTCGGGGAAGGCTTCCGGATCGGGGGCTCCCTGGATACCGGGGACGTGTCCTACGTGACCCCCACGGGGCAGATGAACGCGGCGACCTGGCCCCTGGGGGTGGGGGCCCACACCTGGCAGTCCTGCTCGGCTTCGGGCTGGCCGGGGGCCTTCAAGCGGATGCGCTGGGCCGCCGCGGTCCTGGCCGCGACGGGCTTCGCCCTGGCCTCGGACCCGGCCCTGCTGGCCGCCGCCAAGGCGGAGCACAGCCGGAAGACCCGGCCCTCCCGGTCCACCATGGACCTGTAGAAGATTTACCGCCCCTCCGCTTCCCGGACCCTCCGCACCGTCTCCAGGGCGACCTCGATCATGGAGTCCAGGGACCTTTCCCGGTCCTCCGGAGCCATGTGCAGTCCCTTGAGGCGGAGGTCCGAGACCGCGAACATCGCCAGGGCCCGGCGGCCCAGCCAGGCGGCATTGCAGTACAGGGCGTAGGCCTCCATGTCCGTGGCCACGCAGCCCATCCGGGCCCAGGGGGTCCAGGGCTTGTCCACGGCGTGGTACCGGGAGAACTGGTCCAGGCAGACCGTGTTCCCCACGACGAAGCGGCGCCCCAGGTCCCGGGCGGCTGCCACGCCGGCTTCCAGGAGTCCGAAGTCCGGGATCGCCGAGAAGGTTCCCCCCAGGCCGTACTGCTCCGCCCAGGAGGAGGAGGTCGAGGAGGCCTGGGCGAAGACGATGTCCCCCAGCTCCATGTCTTCCCGGAAGCCCCCGCAGGTTCCGACCCGGAGGATGTCCCGGACCCCGAAGACCGAGAAGAGCTCGTAGGAGTAGATCCCCATGGAGGGTATGCCCATGCCGGAGCCCATGGCGGATACCGGCGTCCCCCGCCAGGAACCCGTGTACCCCAGCATCCCCCGGACGGAGTTGAAGCGCACGGGGTTTTCCAGGAAGCGCTCCGCTATGTACTTGGCCCGGAGGGGGTCCCCGGGCATCAGGACCGAGGCGGCGATGGGCCCCTCCGGCACGATGTGGGGGGTGGACTCCGGTTCCGTCACGACGCGCCTCCCATGAGCTGGGCGATCACCCCTCGGCACCGGTCCGCGATGCGCCGGATGTCCGCCATCGCCTCGGCCTGGTCGAAGCCCCGCATGCCCTTCCGATCCCATACCAGCCGACCCCCCACATAGGTCGAGTCCACGTCACAAGGCTTCATCGCGTAGACGACCGCCGCGTACCAGTCGTAGACCGGCTGGAGGCTGAAGGATTCCGCGTCCACCAGGATCATATCCGCCTTCTTGCCGGGCTCCAGGGACCCCGCAACGCCCCCCAGGCCCAGGGCCTCGGCGCCCCCCAGGGTCGCGGCCCGCAGGGCCTCGCGGGCCGGGACAAGCCCGCGGTTCCCGGTGCGGACCTTCTGGAGCTTGGGGAAGAGGCCCAGGACGCCCTGCACGTCCATGCCGTTGCCGGACAGGGGGCCGTCGGTGCCCAGACCCAGGGGCACCCCCGCGGCCGTCAGGTCCGAGGCGGGGCAGATCGGCCGCCCGCTCTTGGCGTTGGATCCCGGGCAGTGGGCGACGGAAAGTCCCCGGGCCGCCGCGAGATCAATGTCCGCCGGGTCCAGGTAGATCATGTGGGCCCCCACCAGGCCGGGGTAGAGGGCCCCCTCGGCATCCAGGTACCGGAGCACCGAGCCGTGGGAGGCTGAGAACCTCTCGTTTTCCGGGGCGGTCTCCGCGACGTGCATCAGGACGGGAAGGCCCCGGGCCTCGGATTCCCGGCGGACGATCCGCAGGTGCCCGGCGTCCACCGTGTACGGGGCGTGGGGGGCCAGGCAGGGGGTCACGAGGGCGTCCCCCGCCCAGTCGGAAACGAACCGCAGGCCGTACCCGATGCCCCCGTAGGGCTCCGGGGTATCCGGGGCCGGGAAGTCCACCACCGTCTCCCCCAGGACGCAGCGGAGCCCCGCCTCCCGGGCGGCCCGGGCCACCTCGTCCTCGAAGTAGTACATGTCCCCGAAGCAGGTGGTGCCCGAGGCGGCCATCTCCGTGAGGCAGAACCGGGAGGCCCGGTACACCAGGTCCCGGTCCACAAGCCGGGCCTCCATCGGGAAGATGTACTTCCGCAGTCGGTCGTCCACGTCCTCGCAGGCGCCCCGGAAGGCGGCCATGGCGACGTGGGTGTGGGCGTTCACGAAGCCGGGCATCAGGAGCTTCCCGGCGGCGTCCACCGCCGTCCGGGCCTCCCAGGCCCGGCGCCCCGCCATGGGTCCGACCCCCGCGATGGCGTCGCCCTTCACGGCCAGGAAGCCCGGATCGTACAGGTTCCACGCCGCGTCCACGGTCAGGACCGCGGCGTTCTCGATCACCAGGTCGCAGGTCACCGGTCGTCCTTGCCCGCGAATAGCTTGAGCTTCCGGGCCGCCTCCCGTTTGTCCCGGATCAGGGTCACCACCACGAAGCCCAGGATGGTCACCGCGTAGGGCAGGGCCTGGATCAGCTCCGGCGGAAGGCCCCGGCTCTGGAGGAAGGTGGCCAGGGCGTCGGTCACCCCGAAGATCAGGGCCGCGAAGATGGAGCCCACCGCGGTTCCCCCCGCCACGACCTGGGCGGCGTTTGCCACGTAGCCCCGGCCCGCGGAGATCCCGGACGTGAAGTTCGAGGTGTAGCCCATGGACAAAAAGCATCCCGCCAGGCCTGCCAGGACCCCGGAAACCGCCAGGGTGAAGAACTTGATGCGGTCCGGGTCGATTCCCGCCGCCCGGGCGGCCTCCACGTTCTCCCCGGTGGCGCGGATGCGCCGGCCTATGGTCATCTTGTTCAGGATGACGTGGATGAGCACCACCGCCGCCGCGGACACGTAGACGATCAGGTTCTGCCCCGAAAGGACCTTGCCCAGCCAGGGGATGTCCCGCAGGAGGGGAACGGAGACCATGGGCAGGACCTTGCTGGCCAGGGAGGAGGAGATGCCCTTGTCCCCGGTGATGGAGAAGAGGACGAAGACCGTACCCCCCGTGGACAGGAGATTCAGGGCTATGCCCACCAGGACCGCGTTGGCGTCCAGCTTGAGGGCGAAAAGCCCCAGGATCATGGCGATGGCCACTCCGGCCGCGACGCCCGCCGCAAGCCCGGCCCAGACGTTTCCCGTCCAGGCGCTGGTCAGGACCCCCGTCAGGGCCGCCCAGAGCATGGAGCCCTCCAGGGCCATGTTCTTGATCCCCGCCTGCTCGGTGATGACCGCCCCCAGGGTCACGAGCAGGATGGGGGCCGTGGAACGCACCACGATGAACCAATAGTTGGAGGAGCCGAAGACGGAAGCCAGGAATTCAATCATCCCGCGCCCCCCGCCGAAGCGGCCTCGGCCCGGGCCTGGACGGTCTGCCGGAGGGCCGTGCGCCTGAGCCTCCGGGCCTTGAAGTAGTTCACGATCTTGTCCGAAGCCAGGATCAGGATGATGAGCCCCTGGAGAAGGGTGATGAACTCGAAGGCCACGTCCCCCCGCCGGGACATGAAGTCCGCCCCCACCCGCATGTAGGCCAGGAAGAAGGCGGACAGGGGCACGAATTTCGGATTCTTGCGGGCCAGCATGGCCACGATGACCCCGTCCCAGGCATAGGAGGGATTCATCTGCCAGATGAAGGCCTTGTAGAGCCCCGCCATTTCGATGGCCCCGCCCATCCCGCCCAGGAAACCCGAGACGAAGTGGGAGTACAGGATCACCGTGGGCACCGAGAGCCCCGCGTAGGCGGCGAACTTCTGGTTGGCCCCGATCATCCGGATCTCGTAGCCCCACTTGGTCCGGTACAGGAACACGGACACCAGGACCACGAAGACCGCGGCCACGATGAACCCCGCGTGGAGCTGGGTGTTCGGGATCAGCCTCGGAAGCAGGAAGGTCTTCCGGAACGGAAGGGACGAGAGGATGGTCTGGTTCCGGTCCCGGAGGAAATAGAGGATCACGAAGCTCCCGAAGAAGTAGAAGACATAGTTCAGCATCAGGGAGGAGACGAGCTCGTTGGCCCGCCACCGGATCTTGAGGATCGCCGGCAGAAGGCCGATGAAGCCCCCCACGATTCCGGCGGCCAGCATGGCCGCCGCGGGGTGCCAGCCCGCCGGGAGGGCGACGTGGATGCCCACCGCGGTGGCCACCACCGCCCCGATGTAGAACGAGGAGTCCACGATCAGGGACATGTGCTTGGACTGGTAGATGATGCAAAGGGCCAGGCCCGTGAAGGTCAGGGGAACCATGGCGATCATCATGTAGTAGATGTTGTAGGTTCTGAGGAAGGGCCCCAGCAGGAAGTTCCGCACCGACTGGGCGGGCTCCTTGCTTACCAGGAAGATGAGGCCCACCCCCGCCAGGAGGGAGAACACCGCGGCGAACAAGGTGATCAGGGCGGGCTCCAGGGCGTCCCGGTTGGTGAAGAAAAGCCCCACCTTGCCCGGAAGGCTCCTTTTTTCGGTTCCGTCACTCATGGAGCACCTTCCTGATCTCGATTTCGTCCTGGGTCTTGATGCCGAGCATGTAGAGCCCCAGCTCCTTGTCCGTCACCGCGGAGGCGTCGGGGAACCAGGCTACGATCCGGCCCGCGTGCATCACGATGAGGCTGTCCGACAGGGATAAAACTTCCCCCAGGTCCGAGGACACCAGGAGGATGGCCTTGCCCTCGTCCCTCATGGACAGGATGGTCCTGTGGATGAACTCGATGGCCCCTATGTCCACGCCCCGGGTGGGCTGGGAGACCACCAGGACGTCCGCGGCGGCGGTGAATTCCCGTCCGATGACCACCTTCTGCATGTTGCCCCCCGAGAGGCTGGCCACGCTCTGGTTCGCGGAGGAGCAGCGGATGTCGAAGCGCTTCACGATGCCCTTGGCCTCCGCCTGGATGGCCGTCTTTCGGAGGAAGCCGCCTCCGGTGAACTCGGGTTCCGAGTAGCGGTCCGCCAGGAGGTTGTCCGCTATGCTGGCCGGCAGGGCCGTGCCCACGGTCATCCGGTCCTCGGCCACATGGGCCACCCCGGCCTTGCGGATCCGCCGGGGGGAGGCGTTGGTCAGGTCCGCCCCGCCCTTTCGCACCGTGCCGGTGAGGGTCCGGGCGTGGCCGGTCAGGATGCGGACCAGCTCGGATTGGCCGTTTCCGTCCACCCCCACGACCCCCAGGATCTCCCCCTTCCGCAGGGAAAAGGAAACCCGGGCCCACATGGTGATGCCGAAATCGTCCACGAAGGAGAGGTTCCGGACCTACAGGGCCGTAGCCCCGGGGGCGGCGGTTTTCTTGTCCAGGGTCAGCCGAACCTCCCGGCCCACCATCTCGTTGGAGATGGTCTGCCGGTCCACGTCCCCGATGTCGTGGGTGGCGATGACCGCCCCGTCCCGCATCACCGTCACCCGGTCGCAGAGCTGGAATACCTCCCCCAGCTTGTGGCTGATGAAGATGATGGTCTGGCCCCTGTCCCGGAGGGTCTTGAGCTCCGTGAACAGCTCGTCCGTCTCCTGGGGGGTCAGGACCGAGGTGGGCTCGTCCAGGATCAGGATCCGGGCCCCCCGGTACAGGGTCTTCAGGATCTCCAGCTTCTGCCGCATGGACACGGAGACGTCCACCACCCGGGCCCGGGGGATGATGCGCAGGTTGTACTTGGCCGAAAGCTCCTCGGCGATGCGCACCGCCCGGTCCAGGTCGTACATCCCGGACTTCTTCCGGGGCTCCCGGCCGAGGACCAGGTTCTCCGCCAGGGTCAGGGAAGGCACCAGCATGAAGTGCTGGTGGACCATGCCGATACCCGCGGCTATTGCGTCCCGGGAGGTGCCGAAGCGCGCGGGCTTCCCGTCCAGGAGGAGGGTACCCGAGCTGGGGGCCTCCTCCCCGTAGACCACCTTCATCAGGGTGGACTTTCCGGCGCCGTTCTCCCCTACCAGGCCCAGGATCTCGCCCTTGCGCACGGTCAGGTTGACGAACTTGTTGGCCGCCGTGCCGTTGCCGTACACCTTGCAGAGGTCCACGGCCTGGAGAATGGTTTCCACTCGTCTGCTTCCTTGCCGGCCCCGGGGGGAGCGCGGCGCTCCCGCGGCGGTCCCCGGCGGATCCGAAATGAAAGCGGCCCGCGCGCATCCCGGCGCGGACCGCCCGGTCGAAGTCTACTTGTTCGGGTTGACCGCGTCCCGCATCTTGCTGATCTCCTCGGCGCTCATGCTGAAGGCCGAGGGGATGGCCACCTTGCCCGTCTTGATCTCGGCGATGATGCGGTCCATCTCCTTCTGGATGGCTCCCGGCACCGCCTTGTTCAGGGGGGCGAACCCGATGACCCCGTCCGCCACGCCCAGGTAGACCTTCTTGCCGCCCAGGGCCTCGCCGGCGGTGAACTTGTCGAAGGCACCCGCCAGGGTCAGGTCCACGCGCTTCATCGTGGAGGAGAGGATCAGGCCCGCCTTGGCCGGCTCGCTGGGGAAGAGGGAAGCCTGGTCCGTGTCCACTCCGATGGCGTACTTGCCGGTCTCCACCGCGGCGTCGAAGAGCCCCAGGCCCGCGCGGCCCGCGGCATGGTAGACCACGTCGGCCTTGAAGGACCCGAACTGGATCAGGGCCTGATCCTTGGCCTTGGCGGTGTCCGTGAAGGAGTTCACGTAGTTGTAGACGATCTTGACCGCCGGGTTGACCTTCTGGGCCCCGGCGATGTAGCCGACGAAGAAGTCGTTGATGCCCGTGATGTCCCGGCCGCCGATGAAGCCGATCACGTTGTCCGGGTTGAGCTTGGGATTCCCGCCCGTCCGGGTCATGCTGCCCGCCAGGACTCCGGCCAGGTAGCCCGCCTCGGAGTTCTTGTACTGCACCGAGTAGACGTTGCCGATGTCCCCCTCGACCCAGCCGTCGTACATGACGTACAGGGTGCGGGGATAGCGGGGCGCGATCTCCTGAACGGCGCTGCGGAAGTTGTTGGAGCAGAAGACCACCGCGTAGCCCTCGGCTCCGGCGTCCTCCAGGGAGGGGGCGTACTTGGCAGTGTCCGCGCCCAGTTCCGTGTACTTCGTGGTGACCTTGGCGCCGTACTTGGCCTTGATCATGTCGAGCCCGGCCTTGGCCGAGTCGTTGAACCCCTTGTCCCCCAGGGATCCGGAAATCAGCAGGAACACGTTCGTGGTCTGGGCCGCGGCCGGAAGGGCGAAGGCCAGGGCCAGAACCAGGACTACGGGCAGCGTTAGACGCTTCATGGAAACCTCCTCACAGCGCTTCGGGCGCGACCAAGGTCGCGTACCCGGGATTCACAGCAAGGGATAAGGATATTCCATGGCCGCGGGACAAATCAATAGCGATATGTCAGGATTCCCGGGAAGGACGACACAGTTCCTGTTGAAAAAGCCCCTCGGGAGAGCTAGGGTAGTGTCACGAAGCTTGGGAAGGAGGCGAGGATGGCTGGAAATTCCGGTTTCGACGCGGTGGAGGCGGCCCTTGCCCGGGGCGCGGAGGACATGGAGAGCCTGGCCGCGGACCTGGCCGCCCACCCGGAGCTCGGTTTCCGGGAGGAACGGACAGCCTCCGTCCTGGCCCGGGTCCTGGGGGAGACGGGGGCCCGGGTGGAAACCGGCATCGCCCTCACGGGCGTCCGGGCCGAACTCGGTCCGGCGGGGGCTCCCGCGATCTACCTGATCGCGGACCTGGACGCCATCCTCACCTCCGGCGCCGAGGGAGGGGTGGCCCACTCCTGCGGGCACCATGCCCAGATGGCGGTCATGGCCGCCGCGTTCCGCTCCCTGGCGGAGGCCGGCGTGCCGGACCGGGAAAAGGTGCGCCTCGTGTTCCTGGGCACCCCCGCGGAGGAATTCCTGGAGATGGAATACCGGCTGGGACTCCGCGCCCAGGGGAAGATACGGTTCCTCTCGGGCAAGCAGGAGATGATCCGCCTGGGCGCCCTGGACGAGGCCTGCGTCGCCCTCAAGTACCACTCCATGTCGGATTCCCCGGACCGTGTCGCCACGGTCAACGGCACCCTGAACGGCTTCCTTGCCAAGAGGGCCACCTTCCTGGGCCGGAGCGCCCACGCGGGGGCCTGGCCCGAGAAGGGGATCAACGCCCTGAACGCGGCCTGTCTGGCCCAGCTGGCCATCCACGCCCAGAGGGAGACCTTCCGGGACGACGACCACATCCGGGTCCACCCCGTGATGAAGTCCGGGGGCGTCACCGTGAACACCGTGCCGGACACCGCGGTGCTGGAGACCTACGTCCGGGGCGCCTCCTGGCCCGCCATCCGGGACGCCGCCTCCAAGGTCGACCGCGCCCTGGCGGCCGGGGCCGTGGCGGTGGGAGCCAGCGTCCGGATCGACAACTCCCCGGGCTACATGCCCTTCCGTCCCGATCCGGCCCTGGGTGAGGTCCTCGGGGCGGCCGCCCGGACCGTCCTTGCCGAGGGGGCCATCGACTTCCGGGACCGGTCCTTCGCCAGCGACGACATCGGGGACGTGGCGGCTTTGATTCCGACCTGCCAGCTCGGCTATGCGGGATTCTCGGGCACCATCCACGGGTCCGATTTCTGTGCCTCGGACCCGGTCCGGGCCTACCGGGAGCCCGCCCGCATCCTGGCCCGGACCGCCTTCGAACTGGCCCGGAACTGCGGGGCCCGGGCCCTGGAGATCCGGCGGGGCTTCAAGCCCGCGTTCACGAAGGAGGAGTATCTGCGATCGATGGAGGAGCTGTTCTCCTCGAGGACCCTAGCCTGGGAAGTGGACGGCGGACGGTGAACCGAAGTGGACAGTGGACGGTGGACAGTAGTCGGTAGTGAGCCGCGAGCGCGGCCGCATCCCACGCTGAAGCGTCGGTGCCGGCGGCATTCAGAAATCACTTCCGTTCACTGTCCACAGTCCACCGTCAATGCCGAATAAGCCGCCGGAAACCTTCTTCCAATTCCCGCTCCACCCGTTCCGCGGCCTCCTTGCGCCCCTCCCCGGGCCTGCGCAGGGCTTCCACGGGCTGGCCCACGATGACCAGGGCGTCCTTCAGGAAATACTTGGAGCGGTGCTTGAGCCCCATGCCCTCCAGCCGGTTGGCGAGGTCGTGGAGGTTCTGGGCCGTCTCCACCAGGCGGTCGAATGAGGGATCCCCGTCCAGATAGGCCGGATCCAGGAACTGCCCCAGGGCCGCGGTCATGTAGATCTTGTCCAGGAAGAAGGCTTCCGCGGCGCCCCGGCGCGCCGCCCCGGACTCCAGGGGGCTCATGGCCGCCAATTCCTCCCGGGCATAGAAGACACGGCGCAGGGACTCCGCCCGGATGTTCAGGATCCGGGCCTTGAGGCTGGCCGCGGGGACGACATTGTAGAAGGCCTCAAGCCGGGAAATCGAGGCGTCCAGGAGCGACGCGAGCCGCTCCCGAAGGCCGAGCCCCCCGGGGGCCGGCTTGATGCCCCAGGCCCTCTGGTAGGTCCGCTCCGCTATGTCCGCCAGTCGGTCCCAGATCGAGAGGAGCCGCCCCCGGATCGCGGCCGGGGAGTCCGGATTCATCCCCTCCGGGCCGGGTCCGGGAGACCCGCTGCCGGCCCCGCGGTCCATCCCGATCCTTCGCTCCAGCCGTTCCAGGAAGCGCCCGAGCCGGGCGGGGCTGGTCGTGCGGCCGTAGGAATACTCGATGGCCAGGGGGAGGATGCGGACCGGCATCGGAGAGCCCGACGCGGCCAATCGTTCCGCGGCCAGCAGGGCTATACGGGAGGTTCCCGGGTCCAACTCCGGAAGGATGCCGCCGTTGAGGGTCGCCATTCCCTCCGGGGCTATGGCCATGGGCCGGCGCCGTTCCGCCACGGCGCGCACCAGGTAATCCAGGACCGCCCGATCCACGCTCCCGTGACGAACAGGAACGATGCCCGCGTTTTTCAGGGCCCATAAGACCAGGGGGCTGGCCCAGAGCTGTACCTCCGTGCCCGAGGGATACCAGGCTCCGGGCCTCCCGTCCGCCTCCGTGGCGGGAGCATGACCCCGGATCAGGTTCGTAAGGACATGGAACACCAGGTGGGGATCCGCGTCCCCGGGGTGCCGGTAGGCGATGATGAAGCGACCCTCGTCCGCGACGGAACGGCGGTATTCCTCGGCCAGACGCTCCCGGCCTTCGACTCCGATGCGGGACAGGCGCAGGACGAACCGGGCGTAGGCGGGTCCCAGGAGAGCCGTGACGCCCAGGAACACTCGACTCTGCCGGCCTAGAAGAATCTCGACGGACTCTCGGGGGACCCAGGGTTTCAGTTTCACCATGCCCTCCTAGCGTCGGGCCCAGGCCCGGACCGGACCAGTATAGCATAGGTGACGGACCGGAGCCCCGTCCGGGCCGGGAGGCGGGAGCTTTCGTGGACGATGTTTAGCATATATGTAAAGTTTCAGTATCTTATCCGTGGGTGCCCGGACCCCGGGCCGAGCGGCGCGGGAGGAGGATGCATGACTGCCTGGAACCTGGCCTGCGAGGAATGGCTGGACGAGACTCTTCCCCAGATACTCCCGGTGAGAAAGCGGAAAATGTTCGGGTATCCGGCTTGGTTCGAGTACGATCGCATGCGCCTGTGCCTCACGGAGGAGGGTGTCGGAATCAAATCCGACCCCGGGGTGATCAAGTCCGCAAAGGATTCGGGAGTCCCCCTGACCGAGTTTGTCCCCCTGGGCCGGCCCGCGGGGCGGTCCTGGGCCCTCTTTCTCCTTCCGTCGATGCTCGAATCCTGGGACTCCGAGGGACTCCGGTTCGCCCTGGGCCTCCTTCTTTCCGTGCCCGCACCGGAGAAGGCAGTCGGAAACGGGAGGAATCGATGAGACCCCGATCCCCGGAGAGCCTCGTTCGGAGCCTGCGGACCCTGGCGTGGATCGCCGTCTCGGCTTTCGCGCTGGCCTCCTGCGGGTCCGGCGGATCCGCAGGCCCGTACGCTCCGTCCCCGATCAAGGTCCCTTCCTCCGCCGACCCCGTCTACTTCCCGGCCCGGAACCGTTCCGCCCTTGCTCCCGTGGTCCCCCCCAAGCTGCCCCCCGTCATTCCCGGCTACGCCCAGCTCGATCCCGATTCGGGCCTCCACATGACCGGAACCCCCCTGGAGCTGGACCTTGCCTCCTGGCGGCTCGCGGTCACGGGGGCGGTGCGGACGCCGCTCTCCCTCGACTTCGACGAGCTGCGTACCCTTCCCGGGGTGCGCTCCCGTTCGACCCTGGTCTGCCCCGGCTACTTCGAGGACAACGCCCTCTGGACGGGGGCCTCCCTTTCGGCCCTCCTCGAGCGGGCCGGGGCACTGCCGGACGCCAAGGGAATCACCCTCGTGAGCGCGGACGGGTACTCCACCTGGGTGGAGATGGAGCATGCCCGGGCCCCCCACAACTTCCTGGCCTACGAGTTCGCCGACGGGCGCCCCGTGCCCGTGCTCCACGGATTTCCCGTCCGCGCCGTCTTTCCGTCCCTGACCGGCTCGAAATGGGCCAAGTGGCTGGTCGAGGTGCGGGTGGAATACGCCGATCCCCCGAAGCCCCCGCCCCCGGGCAGCGTGCCCGGCAGTTGAGCCGACCGGTTCCAGGGCATCTTGAAACCCTTCTTCCGGAACCGTACCCTATCCGCGGAGGACCTATGAGAAAGGTGATCAATCCCTACCGGGCCGACCCGGGATCGCGCTGTTTCGGCTGCTCCCCCAGGAACCCCATCGGCCTGGCCCTGGAATTCTTCGAGGACGGCGAGGAGATCGTCACGACCTGGAACGCCGGCCCGGACTACACCGGCTTCGAGGGGGTCCTGCACGGCGGCATCCAGGCCACGGCCCACGACGAGATAGCCTCCTGGGTGGTATTCACGAAGGCCCGGACCGCGGGCTGGACGGCCAGCCTGTCGGTGGAGTACAAGTCCCCGGTCCTGATCGCGAAAGGGCCCGTGACCCTCCGGGCCCGGCTGGCGGAGATGGACGGGAACCGGGCCGTAGTCGCCTCCAGCCTCTTCGACGGGTCCGGGGCCGTGGGCAGCGAGGCGAGGGTCGTGTACTTCACCGTCCCCGAGCCCATCGCCCGCAAGCGTTTCCGGTATCCCGGACCGGAGGCGTTCTTCGAAGAGGGTTGAGCCTGCGATAGGCCGACGCGGGGATCCACCCCGTGCGGGCAGGATGTTTCAGGGTCCCGACAAGACCCGCGTGCATTCCGCCGGAAAAGCATTAGACTTTCATCCATGAAAAAGCATCGGAACCGGAATCGGGCGGAGAGTCTGCCCCTGGCCGCGGCCCTGGCCGCGATCCTTGCCGCAGGCTCGGCCGCGGCGGCCCTGTGGTTTTCCGGTCTTGCCCGGCCGGCGGCGGCCGCGGCGGGCATCCTGGCGCTGCTCGCGGCGTGCCTGGGGCTTCTCGCGCACGCTGCCCTGCGAAGGACCGCGCGGGGTTTGGCGGCCCTCCAGCCGGACTCGGCCGATCCGGAGCAGGGCACCATCGACCTGGCCCGGCTTGCAGTCGCCGCCCGGGCCGATCGGAGCGCCGGCCCCCTGGAACGCCTTCTGGATTGCCTCAACGAGGACATCGCCCTCCTCCAGCGCTCGGCGGTGAAATTCGACCTGTTCTCCTCGGACATCCTCTTCTCCGCCCAGAACCTGGCCGGGCTGGCCACCCGGGACCTCGGCATGCTCACCAGCCTCCGGCGGCATGTCGTGGAGTTCTTCGAGGAGCAGGCCCGGACGAACCAGGAACTCGGGCTCCTGCGGGAGCGATTGGCCGGGAACGCGGAATCCGCTTCCCAGCTGGCCCGGACCGCCTCGGAATCCCGGACAGAGCTCTCGGACCTGGTGGTCTTGAGCCGGGACACCGCCCGGGACGCCCGGTCCGGCAAGGACGAGGTCGAGGCGACGGAAGCGGCGGCGGCGGAGCTGGAGAAGGGACTTGCCCGCCTGGACCAGGCCGCGCGCCGGGAGGCCGAGGAGACGGACCGAATCGCGGCGAGCCTGGCCGGGATCGCGGACATCGTGGAACGCACCCATATCCTGGCCACCAACGCCTCCATCGAGGCCGCCCGGGCCGGTGCCCGGGGTTCGGGGTTCGCCGTGATCGCCGGGGAGGTGAGGAAGCTCTCCGAAGCCAGCCGGAAGGCCCTGGAGGACATCGACAAGGTCCTGCGCTCGGTGATGTCCGGAATCCGGGAATCCGGCGCCCTGACATCCCAGGTTTCCTCCCATTCGGAAAAACTGGACCGCTCCCTTTCCCGGACCCGCGCCTCCTTCGACGCCATCGATACGCGGATACGGGATGTCGAAAGCCGTCTTTCCCGGTTCGACGGCGTCTTCTCCGAGCAGGCGGAAGGCTCGACCCGCTCCTCCTCCTCCGCGGGCGAGGCGGCGGCCCAGCTGGACGGATTCACGGAGGCCTTCCGGGAACGGTCCGCCGCGTACGACGCGATCCTCGAAGCCGCCCGGGAATCGGAAGACTCGGTCCATGACGCCGAGCGCTCGGCCCGGGTCCTGGCCCAGCTGGCGGGTTACCTGAAAAACGGCGGCCTGGACCGCAACCGGGTCCTGCGCAGGTACAGGGCGGACGGCGAGATCGCCCAGCGCGCCCTCGGCCG
>JBFZER010000034.1:0-2697 GCA_041306765.1 Spirochaetota bacterium
GCTTGCCGACCTCGACAACCTCGGCGTGGGCCAGGGGGGTCTTGCTGATCCCCGCGGCCATGTTCGTCACGCAGGAGATGCCCAGGACCCGCATGCCTAGGTACCGCGCGGCGGTGGCCTCCGGCACCGTGGACATGCCCACCAGGTCCGCCCCCACGGTCCGGAGCATCCGTATCTCCGCGGGGGTTTCGTAGGCCGGCCCGGTCAGGCCCGCGTAGACCCCCTCTTTTAGGGGCTTTTGAGCGCAGCTCAAGGCCAGGGCGCGAAGGTCCTTGGAGTAGACCTCGCTCATGTCGAAGAACCGCTCTCCCAGGGGCGTTCCGGCAGGGTCCACGGGGTTCGGCCCGATGAAGGCGTTCGTGCCCATCAGGTTGATGTGGTCCTGGATGAGCACCAGGTCCCCGGGCACGTATGCCGTGTTGATCCCCCCGGCGGCGTTGGTGAGGATCAGGTTCTCCACTCCCAGGGCCCGGAGGAAGAAGATCGGGAGGATCACGTCGTCCATGGGGTGGCCCTCGTAGAAATGGAAGCGCCCCGCCAGGATCGCCGCATCCTTGGAAAGGCACAAAAGGCCCCTGTGTCCCTGCACCGTGGGCTGCGGGAACCCGGGGATCTCGGAATACGGAATCTCCTTGAAACCCAGTCCTTCCACGATACCCGAAAGGCCCGATCCCAGGATCACCGCGGACCGGGGCCGGAATCCCGGTGGAACGGCCGCCGCCGCCTTCGCTATGCGCTCTCCGTAACCGGATTTCATAGGTATGCCCTTCCTTTCTTCGTCCCTTCGATGCGGGTGTTCATCCGCTCGCCGCCTGCGCTTGACCGTGCGAGGTCGCCGAGGGAGGCCGGGGGGATACGGAGCGCGGTCGCGGCGATGCCGGCCGGAGCAATCGGCAGCACCTTGGCTTTCAGGCTCAGGTCGCGTATCCTCATGGGGGCTCCTTGGCGGCCGGTCAGCGGAGGATTCTCCGTCGGGTATCGAGTATAATCGGAGGCGAAGGGCGTCGCAAGGCGCGCCCGGGACCCGCGGCCTTGGTGCTGAGGGGTCGGTATTTGTATAATGTGTCTGGGTTTTCCGGTGTTGAGACGTGCCCTTGCCGCCGATATTGAAACGAAGGGGTCGATTCCTCGGCACGAGCCTCGATGCCCGCGGTGCCGGAGTTCGGCGCCGTAGATACCGGTCTTCCAGGAATGGGAAATAGATGACGATAGGCCAGAAGGCGTCCTTGAGCCTGCTCATCAGCATGGTCCTCTTCGCGGGATTCGCGGTCCTGGCCTACTCGGGGCTCTTCGAAGCGGTGCAGACCCGCTTCTACAACCCCCGGGTGGCGGCGTCGGTGAACAAGTCCCTGGAAAACGTCGCCCGGGAATCGGAAACCTTCCATTCCGTACTTTCCGACCGTTTCAAGTCCCTCCTGGCCCTGGATTTCGTGCGCCGGAGCGTCCTGCCCAACCAGAGTTCCGAGGACATCTTCAACCGCTCCTCCGCGTTCGGCCGCCTCTCGGAGGAGACTCCGGGCCTCCTGGGCGTCCGACTCGTGGACGCGGACGGCAGGCGCATCCATTTCAGCACCTATGAAGGGGACATCCTTCGCCGCGAGGAATTCCGCCAGGTATACCGGAACTACGGGGACGGCGACGTGCCCCTGGAAACCCTGACCGTACCCGACGGAAGTCCCGGGGCCGTGAGGATCCTGGACGCCGCCAACTCCTTCGTCTACGCATTCCCCTTCCGCGACTCCTTCGACGCCTATCGGGGGACGGCCCTGTTCCAGGTCTCCCGTTCGGGCCTCCAGGAATACCTTGTCAAGGTCGGGGCACTCCCGGTAGGGGAGGACTTCCTCCTGATGGACGGCCTGGGCCTGCTGTTCGGGGCGCCGCGCCCGGGCCGGGCGGAACTGCTGAAGAAGGTCGCGGAGCTCTGGTCCGGCCGGCTGGATTCCGAGCCCATCCCCGTCGGGTCCACGGAGAGCTCCGAGGAACTGGTCCTGTTCTCCCTGCGCAAGGAAACCGGATTGTACGGCCGCCTCGCGCCCGCCTCCTGGTTCATCCTTCCGAACCCCATGCGGATACTCTTCCTGGGCACCTTCCTGGTGACCGCCTATCTGCTGGCGTTCCTGGTCCTGAACCTCCGCCAGGAGGACCTGGCCGTCATCTCGCACCGGGTCAAGCGCCTGCAGATAGGGCTCCTGGAAGAATACCTGGACCGGAAGGGAGACATCGATTTCGCCCGCTGGAAGAACGAGCTGGAGGCCCGGAAGGGTGAAGTTCGCGCCGAGATCCGGACCGGCATCGGCCGGGTGGGGAAAAACCGGCGGAAGCAGGTGGACGACCTGATCGACCGGGGCTGGGACGAGATACTGCAGATCCTCGGAGCCCGCGCCCCCGTGTCGGACCAGCAGATCGACATGGCCCGCATCGAAGGACTCCTGCGCCAGGCCCTCTCCAACGGCACCCTGGTCCTTCCCGCCGCTCCTGCACCGATGGCCGGAAGAAAACCGAAGCCCGGCTCCGTGAAGCAGGAACTTGTCGAGGAGGCCGAAGCGGTCGAGGAAGCCGAAGCCGTCGAGGAAGCCGAAGCCGTCGAGGAGGCCGAAGCCGTCGAGGAAGCCGAAGCGGTCGAGGAGGCCGAGGCGGTCGAAGAAGCCGAAGCCGTCGAGGAAGCCGAGGCCGTCGAGGAAGCCGAGGCCGTCGAGG
>JBFZER010000035.1:0-22434 GCA_041306765.1 Spirochaetota bacterium
GGAAGGTTCGCGCGTCCATTAGAGCGAATCGGAGGCTTTGCGACGATTCGCGGGACGCGCGGACCTTGGTGGAGCGGCGCGGCGAGCGCCGCGGAACCCGAGGAGCGCGCCCCAGGGCGCGCGACGTAGCAGATAGCGTAAGTTATGTGTCTGATTTTTCTTGAGCGCCCTCCTGATCGCCCGAGCCAGGAGGGCGAGGGCGATTACCTTTACGATTTCGGACTGTCAGGTAAATACCAGCATTGTACATCTCAATCAATCTTATTTGTTTCTTATTTCACTCAGGATAGGTTTTTCTCATACTCTTTCTCTAATCGAAGAGCTTCTTGATAAAGGCCTCTATCGTATGTAATTCGATTACTTCTCATTAATTCAATATCAGAGTGAATTCTAGAAAATATTTTCGCTATTACTTCATGATCACCTACTTGAATTAAGTATTTTAAAAATTGAGTATCAATTTCAATATCCTGCTTGTTTTCAATAATTTCCAAGTATTCTTCTTTGGTCTTTTGTGGAGGATTCACCTTTTCAATTATTAATAGATATAATAACAGGTCTCTTTTATTTTTTAGGTGTTTATCTCTCTTTTCCTTTTTTTCAAGTATACAATTTAAAGCCTCGTCATATTTTCCTAATTTGTATAATAAAGATGACAGCTTATATATCAATTCAGAATCATTTTTAATACACCCTTTCTCTGACTTTCATATATTTCAAGAGCTTCCTGATCCCTTTGGTTTTCTTCTAGGACATCTGCATATTTAACTAAATTATTAAAGGTTGGTGATTCTTCTGCAAGATGCTGAATTCGATTAAATTCACTATCGGGTTTCACAATATTTATAATTTTATCCTGAACATCATAAATGTTTTTCCTTGAAAGCACTCCCGGTAATACCTCAATAATAAGGTACGCTAACCCACTAACATAAGGAAGCATAATCATTAACCAAATCCAATAAGTATCTCTTCTTGTTTTAATTACATGAATGATTAATAAAAGTTGAAACAGATAAGGTAAGAACAGAAAGAAATATCTTATCATTAGTCACTCCTTAAAATAGTTTCTTCAAGGTTTCTTTATACGTTCATAGTTTTCCGCGCCAGGGACGGCGCGGAAACACCAGCCTGTAGCCGCCAAGAAAAATCATGCACATAACTAATATTAGGTGATGTTCGTGTAATCGTGCCCCTCTATAGATTAGTGAAGTTCGTTTAATCGCGGGTAGTTGTCTTGTATATGTCCTGGTTGTATCTGCAGTACTCGGCCAAAAAGAATCCGGAGATTCCTTACTTGGCGAGTAGCGTATAACCGATCGCTAGGACGCTCCGCCGCAACAGGATACGCCCCGAATTTCACGATCTTTTCAAGAATTATAGGCCCCTCCCGGCGATTCTGCAACTTCTTTCCATCGAAGAATCCTTACTTGGATGTTAAGATACCTGCCCTTCATCCAAGGGGCTTTTAATATGAAGAAAGCCTCGTTTTGCCACATGGGTATAGACCGCCGTGGTTCCCGGGTTGGCATGCCCCAGGAGGTTCTGGATGTACCGAAGATCGGTCCCGGACTCCAGGAGATGGGTCGCGAAGCTGTGCCGCAGGGCATGTATGGATACCCGCTTGCCGATCTTTGCCCTGCGGCACGCGGAGTAGAATATCCCCTGCACTGCCCGGATCGACAATCGAAAGCCCGGCGTACGTCCCTCGAAGAGCCAGAACCGGGGACCCTCGGATTGGACGTACTTCTCGACAGCCGACCAGGCCGTATCGGACAGCAGGGTATAGCGGTCCTTGCGGCCTTTCGCGGCCCGGATATAGATGGTATGGCGACCGGGGTCGAGATCCTGGGGGCGGAGGTTCACGATTTCGCTGACCCGGAGGCCTCCGCCGTAGGCCAGGAGAAGCATCGCCCGGTGCTTGGGGCCGGAAAGCGCCTCCACGACCCGCAGGATCTCGTCTTTCGAAAGCACAAGAGGCAGCCTTCTGTCGCACTTGGGCCGCCTCCTTCGCATGGCCATCGGGATGCCAAGGACAACGAGGTAGAAGAATCGAACCGCGGAGATGGCGAGGTTCAGGGTGGCCGCCGAGGCCTTCCGCTCGGACTCGAGGTACGCCAGGTAGGCCGTGAGATCGGCGTCGGTCCCCTGCCGGGGCGGCTTCCCGGCATGCCGCAGGAATTCGTCGATGTACCGGTAGTAGGTCCGCGCGGTCCTCGGGGAGTATTTCCGGGCCCGCATCGCCGCTAGGAGCGATATCTTCCCGTTCCAGTCCAGGCCGGCCGGAGCGGCCTCCGCCTCGGAGCGGGCCGCCTCGCCGTTCCAGAGCGAGAAGGCCTCGGGAAGCGCGGCTCCCTCCCGGGCGAACTCGAGCCGCAGGCCGGGGATGCCGGAATGCACGTAGGCCAGGTAGGCGGACGGGATCCGCCAGTGGTCCTCCCGGACGTGGAGGGAGCCGGGGATCGCGCCCAGCTCGGCCTGGGCCGCCCGGCCGGGGCGGATCACGAGCCCCGCCGATCCGTCCGCCAGGGGGTAGGCCTCGGCACGGGCTTCCGCCCCGGGTTTTGCCGGGGAGTCCGTCTCGATCGGCATGTCCATGCCGGGTATCCGCCCCCGGGGCCGCCCTGCGCTTGCACCCGGGACCGATTAGGTTTCCAGGTACCCCCGGCCCGGGAGGAAACCGCCGCGTCGCAGGACCACCTCCGCCTCGGACAGCAGGCCCGCTGGCAGGAGGGATCCGGAGTGCGTGACGGGGGCCGGCGCCCGGTTCGCCCCGCCCCAGGCGAGCACGTGGTCCAGGGCCTTGTTCGCGTTGGAGAAGGGGTTCCCGAAGGGCAGGGAGGACGCCTCCGCGAAGACCGCCCGGACCACCGCGTCCATGCGGCCGGACAGCTCGTTCGCGGCATGCCTATCCCCCGCGCGGAGCAGGCGGATCATCCGGGCCAGGGGTTCGGCGAAGGCGTTCGCGGAGGAGAGCAGGAAGCCGTCGTACTTCCGCTCGGCCTCCCCGTCCTTCTCCGACAGCCAGGAAGAGAAGTCCCCCTCGGCGCCGCGCACGAAGACCGCGCCGGCTCTGCGTATCCCCGCCCGGACCACCCGATCGGAACCGCTGGTGTCCTTCATCATCCAGAGGTTGGAGTACTCCCCGATCAGCCGTTCCAGAACGGCGGGGGATATTTCGTTCTTGGTGACCTGGGGCAGTTGGTAGACCGCCGTGGGAAGGCCCAGGTCCAGGATGCGACGGAGGGCGTCCTCGATGGTCGTCTGGTCAAGGTCGGCGCCGGAAGGCCCGCAGACCGTGAACCCCGCGACCCGGGCGGACGCCAGGGCCCGCTCGGCGTTGGCGGTCCCCGCCATGGCCTTGAACAGGTCGAGCCGGTCCAGGATCGCCCGGCGGGCTTCCGCGGCGTCGGGGTGGAGGGCGCCGACCAGGATCGAGTACCCCAGGTCCCGGGCCGACTCGGCGTGGATCTCCAGGAGCCTCCGGACCTCCCCCGGTGAGAGCTCCCATCCGTCCCCGGTGGAACCCGGAACCAGGAGGCAGGTCGCGTGCCGCGCCACCACCGCCATGTGGGCCCGGATCCTCCCGGCGTCCAGGGAGCCTTCGGAGTCGTAGTGGGTGATCGGAGGGCACAGGAGGGAGGGTACGCCGGCGGGAAAAAGCCGGGAGATCAGTTCGGCGCGGTCGCGTTCGGCATCCGGCATGGCGTCCTCCTCAGGATCGATCCCGCTCGATTCTACCATGGCCTTCATAGTGTTACGAAGCTTGTACCACCCGACGGACCCGGAATCGTCCAAGACGGTCCCGGCCTGTCAGCTCCATTCCTCCAGGAGGGCCCGCACGGAGCGGCGCATCTCCAGGCTGTAGGCCGCGGCGAACTTCCGGGCGTAGAGCGCGCGGCCCGGATTGTCCCCCTGCGAGTCCGCCCGGGGCTCCGGCCAGCCCTCTCCGGCGTAGACCCGGTCGTAGTCCCCGGATCCCAAGGCCCGGTAGTGGTCCCGGTGGACGATCAGGTCCCGGGGCAGCCGCGGCGGCTGGGGCCGGGTCCTCTGCGGGTCCGTGGGCCAGCCCAGACAGAGCATCGTGATGGGGAAGGCGTAGGGAGGAAGGCCCAGGAGCTCCCGGTGGAGCTCCCCGTTCTCCAGGATGTCCCCGATGTAGCAGGTCCCCAGGCCCAGGGCCTCGGCTGCGGAGGCCGCGGACTGGGCCGCGATCAGGGCGTCGCAGGCCGCGAGCATCAGGTCCGCTTCCCGGGGGCGGAGGAACGTCTGTCCCCGTTCCTCGCACCACTCCGGTACGCGGTGGTGCCGGAAGTATCCCTGGAGCCGGGCCCAGTCCGCCAGGAAGACCAGGACCCAGGGAGCCCGGGCGATGAAGGGCTGGTGGTCGCAGGTTTCCGCCAGCCGGGCCTTGAGACCCGGGTCCTCGATCTCCAGGATCGTGTACAGCCCCATGTTTCCGGCGGTCGGGGCGCGGAGGGCCGCGGACAGCACCCGGTCCCGGACCTCCGGGGGCACGGGACGGTCCTCCCAGGCCCTCACGGAGCGGCGTTTCAGGAATATGCGGTCGAAGGTTTCGTCGGAGTCCATTCCCCTACCATCGCCCGGGGACGGGGAAAAAGCAAGCGCCCCGCGCTGTCGCGCGGGGCGCCGAATGAACCGCCTGAAGCCCGTGGGCCGGGCGGAATCCGTCACCAAAGAACCGGCACAAGCTTCGTACCACCAGGGTTGAGCCGCCGGTTCCCGGTTTTCAGTCCTGCGCGCCGGCGATGCCCCCGGAGAAGTCGCTCTGTACGGTTAAGGCGCGCTTCCCGAGTTCGACGTTCAGCATGAAGGCTCCCTGCTTACCTTCCCCGAGGAGCTCGAGCTGCTGGAGGATGTCCGTGGCGTTCTTTTCCTCCTCCACCTGCTCGTCCACGTACCAGCGGACCAGGTTTTCCGTGGCGTAATCCTTCTCCGCCAGGGCCAGCTCCAGGAGCTCCCGGATGGAGGCGCTCACGAACTTCTCGTGCTCCAGGACGTGGGTGAACCAGTCCTTGAGCGAGGTCCCCTTGGTCTCGGGAGCGTCGATCCTGGCCAGATCGGGCCGGGCGCCCTGGTCCAGGAGGTAGTAGTAGAACTTCATGGCGTGGAACATCTCCTCGTGATACTGGATCATGAGCCAGGACGCCACGCCCTGGTAGCCGGCCTCCGCGGCCTTGGCGGACATCGCCATGTACAGGTAGGCCGAGTAGATCTCCCGGTTGATCTGGAGGTTGATGCGGTCAACGATTTTCTTGGAAAGCATGATATCTCCTTGGTTTCAGGGTAAATTCCTGTTTGATTAAGATACTGGCGCCCTAAGCCGGATTCAAGCCGGACAGGAAGATTCCCGGCCGGACCCTTGGAGCCTCCGGGCAAAAGAAGTACATTATTTACGGCGCAGCGCGGGAAACCGGCGCGCCCGGGAGCCCTTCCCATACCAAGGCGGTCCCGACAAGGAGGCCCTTCGTGCCAAACAGAACCCTGGATCGATACTCGCCCGGCTTCGAGCCCCCCGCCGGTTTCGAGGCGCACCGGCAGCGGGTGATCGACGCCCTGACCGAGGCCTATGCCTCGGACCGGATCACCGTGGAGGAATACGAGGCCCGGGCCGCGGCGGCCGCGGCGGCCGACCGCCCCGGGGAACTCGAGGATCTGATCGCGGACCTCCCGGTCCGCCGGTCCCCGGAAGACGCCCCCCGGCGGTCCCGGAGCGAAACCCCGGAACCCCCCTTCGCCCCGCGCCGGCCCTCTCCCCCGCCCCGCCCCTACACCGCTTCCTACCCGGCCTACGGGTCCGGGGACGGAACCGTCTCGGTCGCCTGCGTGATGGGCGACCGCCGGATGACCGGAAACTGGCTGGACTCGGACCGGGTGAACAGCTTCACCCTCATGGGCAGCACCCGGCTTGATCTCCGGGACGCGGACCTGCCGGAGAGCGGACCGGTTCGCATCGAGGCCTTCGTCCTCATGGGCGAGACCGTGGTCATCGTGCCCCGGGAACTCCCGGTGCGTCTCACCACGATGCCCTTCATGGGGGAGGCCGTGGCGCGCAGGGACGTGGACCAGAACGTCCGCGGCGCCCGCCGCTGGCTGGAGATCTCGGGCTTGGTGGTGATGGGCTCGGTTGTCGTGAAGGCGGCGGACTGACGGAAATTCGACGAATCCCGCTCCCCGGGATTCGTTGCCGCGAAGCTGACGTCCGTCAGCTTCGCGCTAGAGCTTGTCGATCAGCATCGAGCACTTGCCCGAGGGAATGGGCAGGGTCTTCTTCTTCTTCCCCAGGACGTTGATCGTGAAGTAGTAGAGCTTCTCGCTCTCCATGTGGATCTCCCAGCCCCGGCCGCTCTTGTTGGAGAGGATGGTGACCATGTTCCGCTTGAGGGACATGTTCTCGATGCCCATGATCTCCAGGTTCGGGATGATCCAGTCCACGGTCTTCCGGGGAAGGGAGATCGAGAGGCCCACGATGTTCTCGATCATCAGGGCGATGGTGGAAAGCCCCGCGTAGGCCAGGTGCTGCTGGCGGGGCCAGCCGGCCTTGTCGGGCCAGACGGCCTTGCCTTCGTTCTGGGGCTGGTAGGCCTCCCATACGACGGGCCGATGGTCGCGCTCGCGCTCCGAGGCGGCGTGCATGGAGTCCAGGATGTAGTACAGGTGGCGGATGGAGCATTCCCGGGCCAACTCCCAGTGGTTGTACTTTTCCAGGCCCTTGATGACCATGAAGGTGAAGGGCGGGAGCACCGAACCGCGGTAGCCCATGCCGCGCTTGTCGTAGTCCGGGCTGTCCGCGGAGAGGGTCGGGAAGGGATGCTCGGTGCCGAAGAGCCCGGGGTCCGCCAGGTGGGCGATGAGGCGCTCCGCCCGGTCTTCGTTGGGAATTTCCGCCAGGAGGGGCCAGTAGGCCCCCAGGGTCTTCACGCGCACCTGCCGCTCCCCCTCGTCCAGGTCGTAGTAGAACCCGTCCTCGGGATCCCACATCATGGAGTTGATGCGGGTCTTGAGGGAGAAGTAGGCCCGCTTGTACTGGAAGCCGATTTCCTTGTCGTTGAGGATGTCCCCCATGGCGCTCATATAAAGGGCGTTGACCGCCATGGCCGCGTTGAAGTCGGCGTGGTACACCGCCGCTCCCCGGGGGGAGTTTTCCATGCCCGTGGCGGAGACCGGCACGGCATACAGGCCGTTGGGCCTCTTGAAGGTGCGCTCGACCCAGGCGAAATGCCTCTGAAGGGCGGGGAGGACCTCCTTGACGCGCTTCTTGTTTCCCGTCTTGTGGTAGAGGTTGTACTCCGCCCAGGCGAACAGGGGGAGGCCCAGCCCCTCGGGGTTCTCCCGGGTCAGAACCGGCTTCCCGGTGGCGATGTCGTAGGCCGAGCGGATGGCCCCCTCGGAGTCCTGCAGGGCGTACAGCACGTCCAGGCCGTTGGAGGCGGGGAAAATGCGGTTGGAGTAGACCAGGAAGAACGACGCGAAGACCTGGTCCATCTGACGGATCAGTTTATCATCAGGAGACTGGAAAAATTTTTCCTTGGGGAACCCCCGGGTCGAGTCTCCGGAGGTCCAGTAGTCCGCTATCCAGGCCCAGGATCTGTCGTAGACATCGACGAAATCCTGGTCATAGAAGTGGACACGAGGAAAGTCCCGTTTGTTCAAGCGATCTGCTCCTGCACTATGCCTCGGAAAACTCTGCGGAATACCACATCGTTTTCCACTATTTTCCTACAAATGTAAGGTTTAACCAGTGATAGACTATAACGCTGATAAACCCATTTGTCAAACAATTTTCTCTATTCTCAATATACACAAATTGAAGCCGAACGGTAGTCCGGCTCTTGATTTTTGACGGAACTGCAGTACCCTATACGTATGGATTCTTGGATATCGCCCGGGCTCCCGCCCGGAAAGGCGATTCTCAAAGATCCGTGACCCAGGGAGGCCTGTATGGATACTCCCCCGGTCGTTTCTACGCCGATCCTCCGGGATCGGCGCGCACAGGTCCTTCGATAGTATCGATGGTCTGTAATCGGGAATCCTTGCTTCCCGGGGAGCTCGAAGCTCCCGTATAGATGCTTTTTTCAAAGCATGCGCCCCCGTCGGAAACGAACGGGAGGCGGTTACTGGGCGCCCCGCCGGATTCTCATCGGCCCGGGCGCCCTTCCCTTTCTCCCGGGAGGACTGGGGACGACGACGGTTTCCGCCGATAGAAAAGGGATGACTCTCACCCTCTTCTCCCGATCCCGGGACGGGCGCCTTGCGTATTACACCCTCCACGACCGACAACCCTCCCTGGACGGCTCCCCGGTCCTGACGGCCGCCTGGCGGACCGAGGGCCGCCGGGAGCGGGAGCGCCGCTACGCATTCGCAAGCGAGCGGGAACGGGATCGTGCCCTGCGCCGTCTGTTTACCCGGGCGGTCCGAAGAGGATACCGCCTGCTCTACTCCTTCGACAGGTCGGGCATCGGCCGGTTCGGGGTCGATTCGCCCAGTCCTCGGCATCAAGACCCGGCGGCTTCATCCGCTCCAGGGAGAACGGTTCTTCCGCCAGATCCCGCACGCGCTCCCTCGGCTTGAATATGCAGTCCGCCGGGGAAGCCTAGCGGATTTCCCGGGTCCCGCCGGCCCGCAGGCCGGCTTCGTACAGGCGTCCGCAGGAGATGAACATGGAGTAGTTCGTGGACAGCAAGATCATGCCGGACTGGCGGGCCGTCTCGATCATGTCCCGGGAGGGGATCTTGCCCCGGACGAACACCACGACCCGGATGTCCAGGAGATCCGCGGTCCGTATGGACTGCGGGTTCACAAGGCCCGTGAGGAGGACGACCTTCTCCTTGACGAAGGCCATCACGTCGCTCATGAGGTCCGCGCCGCAGGCGGCGCTCACGTCCAGGTCCAGGTCGTCCCCGCCCGCGTGGATCCGGGCTTCCAGCAGTTCCGCTATCCGTCTGACGGTCATGGCAGCTCCCCGGCGGGAGGATAGCATTTTCTCCGGGAATTGTTAAAGGTGCCCCGGGGATTTCCGATACCTAGAGAGGGCGCTGTCCGGTGTTTCGCCGGCCGGCGGCCCGCGGTATCACTTCGTCGGGGCCGTAGGTCCCGGAGGAGCGACGTCGAAACAGACACGATACCGGCAAGGAAGCCGAACGGCCCCGAAGACGGGCCGTTGTCACCTAAGGAAAGGAGAAACAGGTTATGATCATCAATCACAACCTCAGTGCGATGTTCGCCGACCGCTCCCTCAGGGTCACGAACGGGAACGTGGACAAGAGCATGGAGAAGCTGTCGTCCGGGCTGCGGATCAACCGGGCCGGAGACGACGCTTCGGGACTCGCGGTTTCGGAGAAGATGCGCTCGCAGATTCGCGGGCTCCAGCGGGCGTCCAAGAACGCCGCGGACGGCATCTCCTTCATCCAGACCGCGGAGGGATTCCTCCAGGAGAGCCAGGACATTCTCCAGCGGATGCGGGAACTGGCCGTACAGGCATCGAACGGAATCTACAGCGCGGAAGACCGCATGCAGATCCAGGTCGAGGTTTCGCAGCTGGTCGACGAGATCGACCGCATCGCGAGCCATGCCCAGTTCAACGGCATGAACCTGCTCACGGGCCGTTTCGCCCGCGAGACCGGGGAGAACATCGTCACCGGCTCCATGTGGTTCCACATCGGTGCCAACATGGATCAGCGGGAGCGCGCCTACATCGGCACGATGACCGCCAAGGGACTCGGCGTCCGCAACGTCGGGGACGAGAGCATCCTGTCCATCGGAACCCCGGACGACTCCAACCGTGCCATCGGAACCCTGGACGCGGCCCTCAAGGTCGTCAACAAGCAGCGGGCGGATCTGGGAGCGTACCAGAACCGCATGGAGCACGCGATCCGCGGGATCGACATCGGCGCCGAGAATCTACAGGCCGCCGAAAGCCGGATCCGCGACGCCGACATGGCCAACGAGATGGTGGACTACACCAAGAACCAGATCCTCGCCCAGGCCGGAAACGCGATGCTCGCCCAGGCAAATCAGAAAACCCAGCAGGTCCTTCAGCTCCTCCAGTAGGACGCGGACCCCGGGAAGTGAAACCGGATGCCGCCCCGAATCGGGGCGGCTTTTTTGTCGCTTGATCCCCGGGCCCCGGGCCCGTATAATCGCCCATCATGGAACGGGCGGGCCGCGCAGGGCGCGACGCGATACTCGGACGGGTCTTCCCGGGCCTGCGCGGAGGGCACGATCCCGACATCGGGCGGTACCTGGAGCTGCGGGCCGCGGGCCTCACGGCCCAGGCCCTGGCCCTCTTCGACCGCGTCCTCCGGGCGCGCTACCCGGACGACGAAAAGCGGAACACCCTGTTCAAGCTCCTCCGGAACTCGGATCCGCGGTTCCCCGCCTTCCACGACGAAATGCTCTGGGACCTGTACGATTCCGTCGTCCGCCGACTCCGGGAAACCCTGGACCTAGTCTGCGGACCCCTGGCCGGAATTCCCCCCAAGGAAGCCTACCGCGCCCTCTCGGCCCTCCAGGCCGTGATCCGGCTCCTCCCTGCGGGCCGGGAAGCCGCCTTGAGATACCTGGACGACTGGGTCGCCTTCGCCGGACTCCTGGCATATCGGGAGGACGAGGTTCGGCGGGTCCGGTCCCTGGCCGGGGACTATTTCGGGCAGGGAGCCCCGCTCCCGCCCGGAAACAGGAAGACCGCCGGGCAGGCCGGGAAACGCGGACGCGGCAGGCCCCCCGGGGGCCGCGGGCCCGCGGACCTGTCCCGGGTGGAGTTCGGAAAAGGGGATATCGACCGCATCGACATCCCCGCGTCCCTGGAGAGGAGGGAGGACCGGGCCCTGGCCTTCTGCCTCAAGTATTGGAAGTCCGCGGAGGACCCCGCCTTCGAGCGGCTGGTCCTCCTTTACTCCCGGAAGCACGGCGGCCCCCACCACGAGGTGTTCCGGGTAATACGGGACGGCCGGGCCTCGGGCGCGCCGGACGAGGAGATTCTCTCCCGGGTGTCCGCCGCCCTTGCCCCCGGGTACGCCTACTCGACCCAGGGGGACCTTTACATGCAGAGGGCCTGGAAGGCCCTGAAAGCGCGGCTGGAAGCCGGGCCCGCCCCGGAACCGTCCCCGGGATCCGGGGGCGCTCCGGTACGCGGAGCGGGAAAACCCGCGGCGCCCCGGAAGCCCGCGGGCGGGGCTCCGAGGGTTCCCCGGAAACGCGCCGCCCCCGCCGGAGAGGCCGCACGCCCGTCCGAATCCGCCGGTCCCGCCGCCCCCCGGGGCAGCGTCTCGGACCGCATCAAGGCCCTTTCAGGCCGCCGCTATGACGTCTACCGGGAGGAGTTCCTGGCCCGGGTCGGCCCGGCCATCCGGGACTGGCTGTCCGCCCGCCGGATCAAGCCCAAGGACGTCTTCGAGGACCCCCTGGGTCGGGCGGAGGACCTGGTCCGGGAGTTCCTGGAAAAAAACTACGCGAATCCCTACATGGACTGGGAAGGTTCGGACGCCAAGGCCCGGGTCGAGGCCCTGGGCTTCTCCGCCCCGGACCTGGACGGCATCATCGCCCTCTGGTACGGCCGGCGCCCCTAGAGTTTGACGCGGCCCCGGAAGGACCGGGCCAGGGTCAGCTTGTCCGCGTATTCCAGGTCGCCCCCCACGGGGATGCCCGTGGCCAGGCGGGTGACGTTCACCCCCGCGTTCTCCAGGACCTTCCGGATGTAGAGGGCCGTCGTATCGCCCTCCACCGTGGGGTTGGTGGCCAGGACCACCTCCCGGACCTCCCCGCCCCGGACGCGCTCGGACAGGCGGTCGATGCGCAGGGCCTCGGGCCCCACCCCGTCCAGGGGCGACAGGAGCCCCCCGAGGACGTGGTACAAGCCCCGATACTCCCGGGAGGCCTCCACGGTCAGGACGTCCTGGGGCTGTTCCACCACGCACAGCAGGGACCGGTCCCGGCCGGGGGAGGAGCAGATGGGGCAGGGATCCGACTCGGCGTAGGCGCCGCAGACCGAGCAGAACCGCACCGAACCCCTGAGGGTAAGGATGCGCTCCGCCAGGGCCCGGGCGAAGGATTCGTCCGCCTTCAGGAGGTGGAAGGCGATGCGGGAAGCGCTCTTTCGGCCGATCCCGGGGAGCCGGGACAATAGGCCCATGAGCTCTTCCAGGGCCTTCACCGGAGCCCCCCGCCGCCGAACAGGTCCGGCGGGATGGGCAATCCCCCGGCCGCGCCCGCGAGTTCCCGCTGAAGGGTTTCCCGGAGCCGGGCCGCCGCGTCGTTGTGAGCCGCCCGTACCAGGTCTCCGAGCATGGCGAGGTCCGGGGGGTCCATCGCCTCCGGGGAGATCTCGATGGAGCTCATCTCGAAGGATCCGTTCAGGGTGATTTTCACCATGCCTCCCCCCGCGGAACCCGTCGCGCTCGTCCGACCCACCCGTTCCTGGGCCTCCCGCATGCGCTCTTGAAGGGCCCGGGGATCCCCGAGCATCTTGAGCACCTCAGAAATATCCATTTCCCTCTCCCGAACGGGACCCGGGAGCCGAAGGCTCCACGCGCTTGCCCCGGAATACCCGTTCCACGATCTCCACCGGATCCACATCCCCTGCCCGGGGCGCGTCCGCGTCCGGCAGCCCGCCGTCCGGATCAGCCGCCTCCCGGGGAGCCGCCGCGGGTCCCCGCGGGGCCGGGACCGCCCGGAGCTCCACCTTGAGCACCCGGCCCGCCGCGTCCCCCGCCGCCTTCGAGAGGACCGAGAGGTCCCGGCGCGCCATCGCCTCCTCGTAGCCCGAGGGGAAGAGGATCTCCAGCCGATTCTCCTCGACGGTCCAGGACAGGGATTTTTCCAGGGCGTTGGCCAGGACCACGTGGGACTTGGCCAGCCGTGCGAGCACCGCTTCCCGAAGGGACCGGGGAGGGCTCAGGTCCGGCTCATGGTTTTTTTTTTGCGCCGGCTCCGGGGCGGCCGGAATTCTTTCCGGCAGCGTTCCGGCGCCGACGGCTCCCGGGTGCAGGGAGGGGGCGGAGGCGGCCGCCGCGGACAGGGTCCAGGCCCGCAGGTCCTCCACGGCCCGGGCGGCTTCGGAGGGGGAAATCCAGTCCCGGATCGAGCAGAGCCGCGCCACCGCCAGCTCCAATTCCAGACGGGGGTCCACGGTGTATCGCAGGTCCCGGTGCAGGTCCAGGATCTCCGCCAGGGCCCGCTCGATCCGGGGGACCGGCAGGGCCGCGAGGACCTCCGGAGAATACCGGGCGGGCGAGTCTCCCAGGACGGACTCCCGGGACACCCCGCTCTTGATCAACAGCAGGGACCGCAGGTACTCCGCGGAGTCCGACACGCACTGCTCCGGGGAAACCCCCCGGGTCAGGATCTCCTCCACCCAGTCCAGGGCCTCCGAGCGCTCGCCCCGGACGCAGTGCTCGAAGAGGGCGTTCATCCGGTCGACCCCCACCAGGCCCAGCTTGTCCCGGACCTTTTCGTAGGTTATCCGGCCCTCGGAGAAGGAAACCGCCTGGTCGAAGAGGGTATAGGCGTCCCGGAGCGATCCCGTCGCCTCCTTGGCGATCCACAGGAGGGCTTCGTCGTCCGCCTCCACGGAGAGTTCGGACGCCGCCTCGCGCAGGAGGGCCCGGATGACATCCAGGGGGATGAGGCGGAAGTTGAACTGCTGGCACCGGCTCTTTATGGTTGCCGGGACCTTGTGCAGCTCCGTGGTGGCGAAGATGAAGACGATATAGGGAGGCGGCTCCTCGATGGTCTTGAGGAGGGCGTTGAAGGCGGAGTTCGAGAGCATGTGGACTTCGTCGATGATGTAGACCTTGTACCGCCCCGAGGCCGGGGGGAAGAGGACCTCGTCCTTGATCTGCCGCACGTTGTCCACGGATGTGTTGGAGGCGCCGTCGATCTCGATGACATCCAGCGCGGCTCCCCGCTGGATGGACTGGCACGAGGCGCACTTCCCGCAGGGCTTGGAGGTCGGGCCGCTCTCGCAGTTGAGGCTCTTGGCAAGGATGCGGGCCGTGCTGGTCTTTCCGCAGCCCCGGGGTCCGGAGAAGAGGTAGGCGTGGGCGATTCGCCCGGTATCCAGGGACGCCCGCAGCGTCGTGGAGACGAAGTCCTGCCCCGCCAGCTCGTCGAACCCGCGGGGCCGCTTGCGGGCGGCGGTGATCTCGTATGCCATGGGGCAAGAATACCACGGGGCCGGCGCTTTCGGCAAAGGGTCCCGTTAGGAAGGCCGCTCCTTGATAGTTCCAACAGGATGGACAAGATTATGGAAGATTAACAAGATTGTCATAATTTGAATCGGAATTCTTAGTATTTCATAATCCCTATCTTGTTAATCCGGATTTTATCTTGTTCATCTTGTTGGATCGATAAAAAAAACGCCCTCGAACGTCGGTAGCCAGGCCGACCACGGCACAACGACCAACCGCGTACCGTTGCTCCCTTCCGGGCCTGGCGGGGTTCGGCGGCGGTCGTTAGCGTGGGGCCTGGCTACGAACGCCCGAGAGCCAATGAGTCCAATACGTCTGAAACGTATTGGACTCACTTTGCAGTTTCCGACGTTCATGAAATGAACGTCGGAAACTGCCGGACGGGAACCAGCTGTCCAAAAAGCCGTCCGGGTTTTTTGGACAGCCCCGTTTCGTACGGAGAGAGAGGGATTTGAACCCTCGGTACCCTTACGGGTACACGCGACTTCCAATCGCGCACCTTCGGCCGCTCGGTCATCTCTCCCGGTGTAAAGCCACTTTTTTACCTCGGCGTACCCAAGGGGGCGCGGTTCGAATCCCCCGACGAACGGATGGCAGAACATTTTCGGAGAGAGGGGGATTCGAACCCCCGGAACCCTTACGGGTTCAACGGTTTTCGAGACCGCCCGATTCAACCGCTCTCGCATCTCTCCAAGGCGATGAGGCTAAGAGGATTCGAACCTCCGACCTTCAGATCCGCAATCTGGCGCTCTATCCAGCTGAGCTATAGCCTCGCTCGTGCACACAACACGGCCGATCCCTCGGCCATCCACAGATGCCTTTCTTCGATCGGCGAGGGGCTCGGCTCGAATCCCCCGATCGACTGAAGAAAAAGCACTTTACGGAGAGGGGGGGATTCGAACCCCCGGTGCCCTTGAGAGGCACAACTCCTTAGCAGGGAGCCCGATTCGGCCGCTCTCGCACCTCTCCAAGGTCCCCGACTCCCGGAGCAGGGGGGATTCGGTTCTCGTCGCGCACTTCCCGCGCGCTCCTCGAACCCGGCTCCACCCGCTTCCGGCGGCATCCTGCCGCCTCTTCCTCCCCTTGGTCGGCGCGGGTTTCGCTTCGAATCCCCCGCTATCCAGGCTCATGGAACCTTCACCAAAGCAAAGAACAGACCGGCTTAACGATGCCGTACCGGAGCAGGGGGGATTCGAACCCCCGGTACCTTACGGTACAGCGGTTTTCAAGACCGCCTCCTTAAACCGCTCGGACACCGCTCCAATCGACGCGGAAGCCCATACTAAGGGAAAACCGATCCGGTTGTCAATCAGGAAGGGCTTGCGGGGGACCGCGGCGGCGGGATGGAAGGGGATTTCGAGTCGGGCCGGGAACCGGGCCTGGGGATTATTCCACCAGGTACCGTCCGAGCTCCTTGAGCTCGGGGATTCGGGAAAAGGCCGGCTGCTTGATCCCGGCGGCCTCCTTGTCCAGGGCCACGATCTTGAGGTAGAGGTCGTTCAGGTAGTCCGCCAGTATCTTGAGGTTCGAGGCGAAGTTGTTGACCGCCATGTCCCGGAAGACCCGGTCCGAATCGGTGATCCTCTCCTGGCCGTGGGCGGAGGTGGCCATGAACTTGAGGTTGGGCGCCACCTGGCGCCGGGCCTGGTAGATGAACCGGGCGAGGGCGAGTATGTAGGTGTACAGTTCGTCCAGGTGGTAGCCCTGGTAACGGTAATTGTCCACCTTCTCCGTGAGTTCCTCGATGAGGCCCCAGGATCCCGCGTCCAGGGTCATGGTGGACAGTGCCCTACGGGTGAACCGGTTGGCGATGTTCGTCTGGTAATGCTGGGAGATCGTCTCGATGAGGGAGAAGAGCTCCGGGTTCTTCACTTGCATGGCGAGGCATAGTATAGCGGCTATCCGCCCGGGCGTGAAGAGCGAAGTTCGCCTCGGATTGATTTTTCTTACAAAATTGGACTTATAAGGGATTCGGGGCGCCCCGGAGCCGGCCCTGCCAGGTGTCCCGTGCCGCGAGCTCGGCGTCCAGGCTCCGGAGGAAGTCCGCCTTGTCGATAGCCCTGCGGGGCAGGGCCCGGCGGTCGGCAGGCGTGTCCGTGGTGAGGCGCTGGATCACGGCCTCCGGGGGCAGGAGTTCCAGGGCCCGGACGCAGAGGTCCCGATGGCGGACCGGCGATAGCAGGCAGAGTTCCCCCGCAAGAGCTTCCCGGAAAAGGCCGCTGCCGAAGGGGACGTGGAGGTCGTGGATCTTGATCCCGTCGATGCCCAGGTCCGCCAGGAACCGCACGGTCCCGAGCATGTCCTGCTCCGTCTCCCCGGGCAGTCCGAAGACCACATGGGCCGAGACCGGGAGGCCCCGCTCCCGGAGCGCCCCGAAGGCGGCCTCGAAGTCCGCCGCGGTATGGCCCCGGCCTATCCGGGCAAGGGTCGCGTCCTTGGAGCTCTGCAGGCCCAGCTCCACCCAGACGTCCAGACCCCGGTCCCGGTAGGAAGCCAGGAGCTCCGCCTTCCCCGTATCCAGGCAGTCCGGCCGGGTGGAGACTATCAGCCCCCGGAAGGGGGCCCGGGCCAGGGCCGCTTCGTAGAGCTCCCGAAGCCGGTCCGCGGAGGCGTAGGTGGAGGTGAAGGCCTGGAAGTAGAGGAGAAGGACCTCCGCCCCGTACCGGGAGCGCTGGAAGGCCGCCGCCCGATCCACCTGCTCGGCGATATCCCCCGCGGTTCCCAGGACGGGCGACCGGGATCCGGCGCCGTCGCAGAAGGAGCAGCCCCCCCCGCCGTCGGGCTCCCGGTTGGGGCAGGTGAAGCCGCCGTCCACGGGCACCCGGGCCGTCCGGGCGCCGTACCGGGCGCGGAGCCAGGAGGAATATCGGTTCCAGCGGCCCGCGTACGGGAGCCCCGGGGGGATCGGCATGTCCCATAGTATCCCGGGCGGTACGGCCGGACAAGCTTGATCGGAACGCGGGTTTCCGGTACCGTGTCCCCATGACCCGTCTAGCCCTCCTGACCGTTGCCGTCCTGGCCCTCGCCTCCTGCTCCCCGGACCGCGACACCGCCGTCCTCATGACCGATTCCCCGGAGTTCGCCTTCTACGTGGACGCCTTCAACGCATCCCAGGACCGCTACCGCCTGGAGCTCCAGTTCCGGCCCAACATCCCCAAGGCCCTGGGCCGTGAGACCGAGACCCCGCCGGCCCTGGCGGTGGGCCGGTTCCTGGCCAACGACCAGGCCCGTTCCCGGTTCGTGAACCTGGACTACCTCTTCCGGGAGCTCATCCTGAACCCCTCCGGTGTCTACCAGGGACTGCTCCAGCGGGGCGAATTCGACGGCCGCCAGCTCCTCCTGCCCCTCTCGTTCAACATGCCCCTCGCGGCCTGGCGGCGGGGGGAGGAAACCCCGGCCAAGGACAACTTCGTGATTTCCCTGGAGGAGATCCGCGCCGCCGCCGCCGCCCGGAACGAGCTCAAGGGCCCGGCCTTCACCCGCATGGGCTTCTCTCCGCGCTGGGATCCGGACTTCCTCCTGCTGTACGCCCGGATGTCCGGGGCAGCCTTCCGGGAGGGCTCCCCCCTGTCCTGGAGCGACGACGGGCTGTCCTCCGCCATCGGAGGCCTCCGGTCCTGGTCCACCGACGTGAACCGCTCCCCCGCGGACGAGGACGACTTCCAGTTCAAGTACCTCTACCTGCCCCGGAACCTCTCGGTGCAGGAGGGTCGCATAGCCTTCGCCTTCCTGGACTCGTCCCGGTACTTCCTCCTGTCCGAGGAGCGCCGGGCCGCCCTGGACTACCGCTGGATCGCCAAGGGCACCGCCGTTCCGGTCCTGGAGGACGCCCTGTACGCGGGGATCCTCCGCCGCGGCAAGGGACGGGCCGCCGCGGAATCCTTCCTCAAGTGGTTCTTCCGGGAGGAGACCCAGCGCTACCTCCTGGAGAAGACCCGGGCGATGCGCACCAGCGAGAGCGTCTTCGGGATCGCGGGGGGGTTCTCCTCCATCCGGTCCGTGAACGAGAAGGTGCTGCCGGGCTTCTATCCCTCCCTGCTGGGACATCTGCCGCCCCCGGAGTACATCGAGGCCCCGCCGGCCCTGCCCGCGGACTGGCCGGACCTGGCCGACCGGGTGCTGAAGCCCTTCCTCCTCAACGCCACCGGCACGGTCCCCCCGGACTACGATCCCAAGGCGGACCTCAGGCGGAGGATGGACCAGTGGAAGAGGCAGACGGCGGGGTCCTGAGGGAGGATTCGTTCAGGCCAGGGAATCCCAAAGCCGGAAGATGGTTTCGTACTCCGCCGTGGTGGAGCATCTCACCGCCGCCGCCCGGAGTTCCGCCCCGCCCCGGACGCCCTTGGTGTAGGCGCACATCTGCTTGCGGAACTCCACGCAGGCGGTCCGCTCCCCCAGGTACCCCACCGCCAGGGCGAGGTGCCGGCGGGCCGCGGCGGCCCGCTCCGCCGGGGACGGTTCCGAAGGCTCCCGGCCTTCCAGGACGGCCCGGGCCTGCCCGAAGATGAAGGGGTTGCCCATGGCGCCCCGGGCGATCATGACCCCGTCCACGCCGGTTTCCTCGATCATGCGCCGGGCGTCCCCGGGGGAGAAGACGTCCCCGCTCCCGAAGACCGGTACCGGCAAGGTCGCCTTGAGTCGGGCCAGGGCGGTCCAGTCCGCCCTGCCGGAGTAGCCCTGGGCCCGGGTGCGGGCGTGCAGGGTCACGGCCGCCGCGCCGGCTTCCACCGCCGCGCCGGCGGTCTCGAGATAATTCAAGCTCCCCTCGTCCCAGCCCAATCGTATCTTGACCGTGACGGGGGCCGGGGCGGAGGAGCGGACGGCCCGGACGATCTCGGCCAGGAGGCGGGGGTTCCGGAGCAGGGCGGATCCCGCCCCCGCCCGGACGATCTTGGGCACCGGGCACCCGCAGTTGATGTCAACCAGGGCCGGGTGCCGGGGCTCCAGGAGCTCCGCGGCCCGGGCCATGGAAAGGGGGTCCGCGCCGAAGAGCTGAATCGCGTAGATCCCCTCGGATTCCCCCCGCAGGAGCAGGGGCAGGGTGCCCCGATGTCCCCGGATCAGGGCCTCCGAGCTGACCATCTCCGTGTAAGCCAGGTCGCAGCCCCGCTCGGCGCAGACCGAGCGGAAGGCGGCGTCGGAGTAGCCCGCCACGGGGGCCAGGAACAGGTTTCCGGGCAGGACGGCCGTCCCGACTGTCACGGGCCGGTATAGGGACGATTCCGAAAACCTCACCCGAGCTTGAAGAACCTCGTCGCGTTGTCGAAGGTGGCCTGAGCCACGTCCTCCACGGCTATGTCCAGGAGCTCCGCCAGGAAATCCACGGTGGAGGGCAGGTACTCCGGCTTGTTCCGCTTTCCCCGGAACTCGGCGGGAACCATGAAGGGAGCCTCGGACTCCACCAGGATCCGCTCCAGGGGAAGGACCCGGACCGTGTCGTGGAGGTTCCGGGCGTTGCGGTAGGTCAGGTTGCCCGCGAAGGAGAAGTAGAGGTTGAGGTCCATCGCCCGCATCGCGTACTCGGCGTCCTCGGAATAGCAGTGAAGCACCCCCCCGGAGGGCGGCAGCCGGTCCTTGAGCACGTCCAGGACGTCCTTGCCCGCCTCCCGGTTGTGGATGATGACCGGCAGGTCGTGGCGTGCGGCGATCTCAAGCTGCTCGATGAACAGCTCGATCTGGCTTTTCCGGTCCCCGAACTTGTGGTGGTAGTCCAGGCCGATCTCGCCGATCGCGGCGACCCGGGGCAGCTTGATCCCCTCGTCGATCCGGTGCCGCCAGTCCTTGCCCGGGGTCATGACCTCGGAGGGAGAGACGCCCACGGCGTGGTACACGTGCTCCGCGGTCTTGAGATTCTCGTAGACCTGGGCGAAGTCGATGAGGCTGTTGCATATGCTGATGAGCCGGGTCACCCCGGCCTGTTTTGCCTGCTGACAGACGAGAAGCTGGTCTATCGGGTCATCGAAGATGAGCCCGATATGGGCATGAGTGTCGAAATACTGCATTCGGCTTCCATTCGGGATAGGAAATGAGGCATCCTCTTAAGAGGATGTTGTAAGAATGTAGCATACCCCCATCGAGCCGTCAACTCAACTCGGAAAAAGCGGGAACCGCAGGTCCCGAGGCGGCGCCGAGGGGGCGGAAAGAATGGAGAATCTACGGAAAATAGTATACCGATCCAGCCCGGGCGTGTCATCCCCCTTGCCTTTCACGGACTTTGCCGCGGAGGGCACGGAGGAAGGGCCGTACGATAATTGATCCAACAAGATATACAAGATGGGACAGGATCAACAAGATAGAGCACCGGGAAAAGAAACTACTCATATTTCTTTATCTTGTAAATCTTATTTACATCTTGTCCATCTTGTTGGAACGATGGTTCCAATCTTCCTTACTTCTCCGTGATCTACGTTATTTATTCTTGGAGACTTCGGCGCTAGGCGCGCTACATTCTGAATTCTTCCCCTAAGTATATCTTCCGGGCGACCTCGGAATCCAGGATGACGTCCCGGCCGCCGGAGACCAGGATCTCCCCCAGGTTGATGACGTAGGCGCGGTGGGTGATCTCCAGGGTGTCCCGGACGTTGTGGTCCGTGATGAGCACCCCGATCCCCCGGTCCGCCAGGCGCCGGACGATGGCCTTGATCTCGTGGACGGCGATGGGGTCGATCCCCGCGAAGGGCTCGTCCAGGAGGAGGAACCGGGGTTCCACCGCCAGGGAGCGGGCGATCTCCGTACGGCGGCGCTCGCCGCCGGAGAGGGTATTGGCGGGCTGGTTCCGGATCTCCCGGATCCCGAACTCCTCCAACAGGGCTTCCAGGCGCGCCCGCTTCTCGACCTCGGTCAGGTCGTCCCGGGTCTCAAGGATGGCCCAGACGTTTTTCTCCACCGTCATGCGCCGGAAGATGGAAGGTTCCTGTGGCAGGTAGGAGACCCCCAGCCGTGCCCTGCGGTACATGGGCAGGCGGGTTATATCCCGGCCGTCCAGGAGCACCGCGCCCTCGTCGGGCCGGAGGAAACCCAGGATGGTGTAGAAGACCGTGGTCTTCCCGGCCCCGTTCGGACCCAGGAGGCCCACGACCTCCCCGGAGTTCATGGAAAAACCCACGCCCCGGATTACGGTCTTGCGGCCGAAGCGCTTGACGATGCCCCGGGCCTCCAGGACGTGGCCGTCCCCGGCCGGCGGGTTCACGGGGCCGCCCCTTCCGGGGATTCCGGCCCCGGTCCGGGTTCCGTTCCGGGGGGAACGGAGCCGCCGGAGGGCTTCTCCTTCTTGATGACCGTGCCGGAGACCCCCCCGGAGAGGGTGATCTCGTCCGTCTCGAGGTCCAGGACGATCCGCTCCGCCCGGTACTCGTCCCCGTCCCGGAGGACCCGGGCGGAACCCGAGAGCTCCAGGAGCTGGTCGTCCCGGCGGTAGGTGAGCGAGGCCGAGCGGGCGGAGGTCTTGTCCTTGAAGACCCGCACCCCCACCCGGGCGGAAACCACCTTGCGCTCCTCGTCGTTCTCCATCCAGTAGGCCTTGAGGACCACCCGGTTTTTGGAATCCTCCAGGACCGAATCCCCCTCAAGGCGGCTTATCCGGGTCTGGCGGTCGTAGATCAGGACCTCCGTGGTGAGGCGTATGCCCTGGGACTCGTCGGAGGCGGTCACGTTGCCGGAGCAGCGGGCCCAGCGCCAGTCCTTGCCGGACAGCTCGATGCGGTCCGCGGTGATCGCCAGGTCGTCCGCGGTCAGGCGGGCGTTTCCCGACAGCAGGGCCCGCTCCCGTCCCTCGGCGATGACGCTCTCCATGCGGTCCGCGGAGAAGCGGAAGGTGTCGGCCCCAAGGGGGGACGATCCGGCCAGGAGCAGGGCCGCCGCCAGGGCCCCGACGATTGCGGCCGGAGGGACCCTCATTCCCCGGCCTCCCCGCCCGGGGACCCGTCCCGGACCAGGACTCCCTCCACGCCTCCGGCGAAGGAAAAGCCCTTGCGGCGCGCGTCCGCCCGGAAGCCCGACCCCCGGAGGAAGGAGCCGTCGTCGCGCTCGATCTCGGTGACCTGGTCGGACTCGCTTATGAGAACCCGGTCGGAGGCGTTCCAGGAAAGGTAGCCCGTGCGGATGGATACCCCCTCCTCCTCGGACCTCAGGCGCACGGCGCCGAAGAACTCCGCGTCCTCCGTGTCCGTGCGGAGGGCAGCGCCCTCCGCGGAACCGTAGGCCAGGACGGCCCCGGCCCGGAGCTCCG
>JBFZER010000036.1:0-6564 GCA_041306765.1 Spirochaetota bacterium
GTCCGGGATGTTCGAAGGATTGAAACTTTTCGGCGAAGCGATGGGCACGGTGTTCACCTTCCGGGCGGTATTCGACTCCCTCTGGGCGACTCAGTTGGGGATCATCATCGGAATGCTCCCGGGACTCACGGCGACCATGGGGGTGGCGCTGTTGACGACCCTGACCTTCCACATGGCGCCCGGCAACGCCATCCTCATCCTCATCTGTATGTACATCGGGGCGATCTACGGGGGAAGCCGCAGCGCCATCCTCCTCAACATTCCGGGCACGCCCGCGAACGCCGCGACCACCGTGGACGGGTACCCCCTGGCCCTGCAGGGCCGCGCGGGCGAGGCTATCGGCATTGCCACCACGGGCTCCTTCCTGGGCTCGATGATCGGCATGCTGGCCATGCTGATCTTCACGCCCCTGATCGGAACCGTGGCCCTGCGCTTCCAGTCCTTCGAGTTCGTCTGGTTCTCCATCTTCGGTATCATCATCTGCGGGAACCTTACGGCGCCCAAGGACCCCCTGAAGGGCTGGATCGCGGGCTTCCTGGGACTCTTCGTGGCCATGATCGGCATGGAGGGCATCCACGCCTACGTCAGGTTCTCCTTCGGGAACACGGACCTCTCCGGCGGAATCTCCCTCATCCCCGCCATGGTCGGAGCCTTCGGGTTCGCGGAGATCATCTCGGTGATGCGGATCGAGAAATACGAGGTCGTGAAGACGAAGATCAACCGGGTCATCCCCCGGCTTTCCGAGGTGTTCAAGTACTGGAGGACGATCATCCGGTCCGGACTCATCGGAACCTTCATCGGGGCCATCCCGGGGGTGGGGGAGGACATAGCCGCCTGGGTTTCCTACGACGTCGCCAAGCGCAGCGCCAAGCCGGAGGAGCGGGAGCTATTCGGCAAAGGATCCGTGGAGGGCCTCCTGGCCTCGGAGACGGGGAACAACGCCTGCGTCCCCGGCGCCATCATCCCGGTGCTCACCCTGGCGATCCCGGGCTCCGCACCCGCCGCGGTCTTGTTGGGGGCGATGCTGATCCACGGGGTGCGGCCCGGACCCCTGATCATGATCGAGTTCCCCACCTTCATCTACGAGGTCGTGGCGATGGTGCTCCTGGCCACGGTCATGATGTTCGTGCTGGGCCTGGCCATGGTGCGCCCCCTGGTCAAGGTGCTCCAGGTTCCGCGCCAGAAACTGATGCCCGTCATTTTCATCCTCTGCGTCGTCGGGTCTTTCGCGCTCCAGGCCCGCCTGTTCGACGTGGGAGTCATGATCGTGTTCGGCATCCTGGGCTACATCCTGCGGGAGATGGACTACCCCATGGCCCCCCTCGTACTGGGCATCATCCTGGGGGACATCCTGGACAAGAACCTGCGGCGCGCCCTGATCCTTTCGGACGGGAGCATCCTGCCCTTCTTCACCCGGCCCATCTGCGTGATCCTGGGCCTGCTCACCCTGTTCATAGTCCTGGGCCGGGCCCGGTGGTTCCGGAGCCTGATGGCCGGGATCTTCCGGAAGAAGGCGGCGGCCTAGTCGGACAGCCACTCCGCGAGGTGGGACGCCACGAACTCGTCGTCCGCAAGGTGGGGGTAGGACCGGCGGACCCGATCGATCTCCTCCGCCTGGCCGGGGGACAGCCGCTCCTGGGGATTCAGGCACCAGGTGCCCGAAAGGAACCCCTGGCGCCGGAGCACCTCGTGGATACCGGGGATGCAGCCCGAAAAGCCGTTGGCCGCGTCGAAGACCGCGGCGTTTGCGTCCGTCACCTCCTGGGCAAGGGTCAGCAGGGACTGGGGGATGGGGGCACCCGCGTCGGAAAGATCCCGGGCGGACCGGAGCAGTTCGACCGCCCGTCGGGTCCAGACGCTCCAGTGGCCCAACAGGCCCCCGGCGATGCGCAGGCGGCGGACCCCGTCGGATGTCCGTACCGCGTACTCCGTGAGCAGGTCGACCACGATGTTGTCGTCGTTCCCCGTGTACAGGGCGATTTCTCCGGCCCGGCCGGACTCCGCCACGGCGCGCACCACGTCGAAGGTCCGGTAGCGGTTGAAGGGTGCCATCTTGACGGCGATCACGTTCTGGATGTCGCAGAGCCCCCGCCAGAATTCGTAGGGCAGGACCCGGCCGCCCACCGCGGGCTGGAGATAGAAGCCGATGACGGGGATCACCCCGGCCACCTTCCGGACATGGGCCAGGAGCTCCTCGTTCGTGTCCTTTCCGTGACCGGCCAGGCTGAGGAGTCCCGCGTGGTATCCCGCGGAGACCAGGAAATCCGCCTCCTCCAGGGCCTGGGCGGCGGGTCCGCAGACTCCGCCCACCTTCAACACCGCGCGCCCACGCCGGGTGCACCACTCGTCGACCGCCGCGGATACCTCGGACAGCACGGGGCGGAAGAGACCGTGTTTGGGGTCCCGTATCTCGAACTGGGTGGTGTGGACCCCCGCGGCGATGCCCCCCGCCCCGGCGTCGATGTAGTACCGCACCAGGGCCTTCTGCCTTCGGGGATCGAAGCGCCGGTCCGCGTCCAGGGCAAGGGGGATGGCCGGGATGACCGTCCCGCGCCTAAGGGTTTCCAGGAGCCCCGCGGGTATCTCCGATCTGTCCATGATCCTTGCCTCCGTTCTAGTAGGTTCCGTCGGTGGTCTCGAAATGGGTCGGCTTTCCCAGGGAACCGCCCCCCGAGGCGATCCAGTCCGCCTGCATGCGTATCATCTCGGCCAGGGGCACCCGGGGGTAGCCGAATAGACGGAAGGACAGGGCCGCGTCGTTCAGGTAGGCCCGGCCTCCCTCTGCGCCTCCCCGGAAGACCGGGGGCTTGCCGAGGAGTCGGCCGAATTCCTCGGCGGTCCTGCGCACCGGGACGGTCTCAGGGCCCGTGAGGTTCAAGACGAAGGCCGGGGATTCCGCGAGCACGAAGGAAAGGAGGGTGCGCTCCAGGACGTCCCCCTGCCAGATGCAGTTGAAGTTCTCCACGGAAAGATCCACGGGCTCTCCTGCGGCGACCTTTCGGGCTATATCGTGGAGCACCCCGTACCGGGGATCGATGGCGTAGTTGAGCCGGAGGATGCAGACCCGGACGCCCTCGGCCCGGCTGAAGTGCTGGAAGACCCGCTCCCGCCCCAGGGCGGACTGGGCGTAGTCCCCGACGGCCCTCGGGGAGTCGGATTCCGAGGATCCCCCCGAGTAGGGGGTGACGAAGTCGTACACGCAGCCGGTGGAGTAGGCGACGATGGCGGAAGCCCGGTACCGTCCCGCGACGTAGGCGGGCACCACGGTATTCATGGCCCAGGTCGTCTCCTCCGAGCCCGAGGTGCCGAACTTCTTTCCCGCCATGAACACTACCCGGGGTGCGTCGGGCAGACGGTCCACGGACGCGCGGTCCAGTAGGTCGCACTCCACGCATTCCACCCCTGCCCGCTCCAGCTTGTCCCGCGCCGCCTTGTCGGAAAATCTCGAGACCCCGAGGATCCGCGAACGGACACCCGCGGCGTCCCGGGCCCGGGCGGCCAGCATCCCCAGGGTCACCCCGATCTTTCCGCCGATCCCCAGGATGACCAGGTCCCCGGGATTCGTCCGGAAATCCTCCACCACCCGGGGAGTCGGTTCGGACATGAAAGACTCGAGTTCCTCCTCGGTCTTGAAGGACGGAAGCTTCCAGGTTTCCATTGTTCTCTCCGTATCCATCGGATTCCCTGCGGCTGGCCTCATGTCGCCCCGTCTCCGGGACGCGCCTCGCCGTCCCGGACCGCAAGGCCCAGGGATGACAGCAGGGCTTCCAGGCGCCGGCCGTACTCCAGGAAGACCGATTCCCGGGCCGCGGCCGGGGAACTCACGGTCGGATCGTGGTAGACAACCGCCATGTGGGGCTCGATGGTCAGCCAGCCCGAGTAGCCCCGGGCCGCGCAGTCCGCCAGGATGTCCCGGACCCGGGCCGGGCCCTCGCCGGGATAGACGTAGGTCTCCTCCCCCGTCCCGGGGTCCCGTCGGCCGTCCTTTACGTGGATATGGACCACCTGGTCCCGCAGGGCCGTCCAGGAAGTCCAGGAGTCCTGGTTGGGCCAGGGCCGGGGCCGGGAAAAGTCCGGGGTCAGGGCGGGGTTTCCCGTGTCGAATACGAGCTTGAGACCGGGCACCTCGGAAAGCAGCTCCCGGGTGTTCTCCACACCCATGCCCCCGTAGTTGAAGCAGTTCTCGTGGACCGGGGTCATGCCCCGCTCGGTGAAGACCGCGCAGAGCTCCCGGAGCCGCTCGAAGCGCTGACGCTTCTTCTGGTCGGGCAGGGGATTGCCCTGGGCGTCGACCAGCACGGCGTAGCTCATGATCCGCACCAGCCGGGTCCCCAGGGCCTGCATCCGGTCCGCCGCCCGGCGGGCGGTCGTCAGGGAGGCGGGAAAGTCCTCGTCCACGCTCCTGCCCCAGTTGGCTATGCTCGAGCCCAGGCAGCAGACTCCGATCCCGGCCCTCTCCAGGGCCGCCCGGAAGGACTCGAAGTCCCGGTCCGGAAGGTCGTGGACGTTCACCCCGCCCAGGTTCCGCGCCTCGATCCACTTCCAGCCCAGGGCCGCGGTGACCCGGATCTGGCCCTCCGCAGTATCCGCCGCCTCGTCCGCGAAGCCCGCCAGGCGCATGGACGTCGCTCCCATGGCTTCCTCCGTTCCCCGGGCCGTCACGCCGGCTCCGCGGGCGCCGCGGGCCGCCCCGAAAAGGCGCTTTCGTAGATCGCCTGGATCACCGCCACCGGCCGGGTCGCCTCAATCCCGTCCACCAGGGGACGGCCGCCCTCCCGGATCGCCCGCAGGACGTCCTCGATCTGGAGGCGGTGCCCCCGATGGCCGATGGCGGTCGGATCCGAAGCCCCTCCCCCTGTCGAGGTCGTCGAGGCGAATCTTGTCCGCACCGCCTCGTCCCCGGGGGTCTCGGAGGCGAAGCGCCAGAAGGCAAGGCTTTCCTCCTCCAGGATGGCGCTCCCCGCGGTGCCCATCACCTCGACCCGCTTGAGAAAGCCCGGCCACACCGCGGTGGAGCCCTGGATCGCGCCCAGGGCCCCGTTCTCGAACTCCAGGGCCGCCGCGGCGTTGTCCTCGATCTCCAGCCCCGTGTGGCCCGCCACCCCCGTGAAGGCGCTGACCCGCTTCACCTTGCCCATGTACCACAGCAGAAGGTCGATAGCGTGGATGGACTGGTTCATGAGGGCCCCGCCCCCGTCCATCGCCTTGGTGCCCTTCCATCCGCTTCCGGAGTAGTAGGTCTGCTCGCGCCACCATTTCACGTAGGCGCTGCCCATGGAGAGCTTCCCGAACCTGTCCCGGTCCACCGCCTCCTTGACCGCCCGGGCGGCCTCGAAGAAGCGGGAGGGGAAGATCCCCGACAGGACCACCCCCGCCCGGGCGCAGGCTTCCACGATCCGCATGCACCGCTCCACCGTGATCTCCAGGGGCTTTTCAACGATCAGGTGGCGGCCCGACTCCGCCGCCGGCACGGCGGAATCCAGGTGGGCCCCCGAGGGGGAGCAGATGTTGACCACCTCCATCTCCGGATCGGACAGGAAGGATTTCAGGTCCCCGTAGGCGCGGCAGCCGTGCTTTTCCGCGAAAGACCGGGAACGCTCGGGCACCGTGTCCAGGCACGCGACCACGGACGCTCCCGGGATCTCCCCGATGGCCCGGGCGTGGAACTCCGCGATCATCCCCGTTCCTACGATGCCGAACTTCATCGGACCCCTCCTTCCTTCTCCAGGTTCCTGAAAAGGTCCATCGAACCCCGGAGTATCGCTCCGGGATCCGCCGGGACCTCGAAGATCTCCACGCTGACCCAGCCCAGGTATCCCCGTGTCAGGAGTGTCCGGAAGGCCGGCAGGTAGTCGGAGCTCCCGGTCCCCGGGGCCCGGCCGTCGATCTCGTTGGCGTGGATGTGGCGGATGTCCTCGTAGTGCCGATCCAGGAGGATTTCCCAGGGCTCGGCCTCGCTGGAGACGTTCCGGAAATCGAACATGGAGGCCGCCGCGGGGTTCCCCGCGGCCCGGGCCCGCAAGACCGCCTCGGAAAGGGTGTTCACCACGTCGGTCTGTTCCGGGGACAGGGATTCCAGGAGAAGGGAGCAGCCCGCGGCCTCGACCGCGGGAGCCGCCTCCCTCAGGGCCCGGTCCAGAGCCGCTTCCGCCTCCCGCTTCGGCACTCCGGGCAGACTGCCCCGCTGGCGGGGGGAACCCAGGACCATGGGCCCTCCGCCGAGCTTCCCGGCGCAGTCCGCCAGGAATTTCAGGTGGTCGACGCTCCTCCGGCGGACCGCAGGATCCGGGGAGGCCAGGTGGAGCCCCTCGGGCTTGGCCAGGAGCCAGTGGAAACCGGCGAAGGATAGCCCTTCACCGTCCAGGACCGACCGCACCTCCGCCAGCCCGCCGCGGACGTTCCCGGCAGAAAAGTCCCCGAAGATCGTGAAGGGAGCGAACTCGATCCCCGTGTACCCGGATTCCCGGACGATCCGGGCAGCCCGGGGCAGGGGCAGGTCCCCGAACAGTTCATTGCAGACGGAATACCTCAGCTTCGCCATGGGTTTTCACTCTACGTTCCGGT
>JBFZER010000037.1:0-9340 GCA_041306765.1 Spirochaetota bacterium
GGCCGCCTCGTCGATGATCAGGTGATGGGACACCGTGCCGGCAACGGCCTCGTCCTTCCGGACGGGAGCGAGGCGCCAGCGGGTGAGGCCCCCGGCGGCGATCAGGTCCCGGATCCGGCCCGGCGAGATGAACTCGTCCGCCTCGTCGACCAGGACGAGGGTGGGGATGTTCAGCCGCGGGCCGATCCGGCCCTCGACACGGGCGACGGCCTCGAAGAGGGCCTTGTAGGCGGCCATGGGGGTGCCGTCGTTCGCCCGGTACCAGCGGGGCGAAAGGCTGTCGATGACCAGGCCGGGGAAAGGGGTCAGGACCTTCAGGAGGTGGGCCTCCACCTGGACGCTCAGGGCGGGGGCGAGGAGGGCCATCCGGTCGACGGCCACGTCCGGTCCGGACAGGATGAGGTCGCAACCCAGGAGGCCTCCCAGGGAATAGCCCACGAAGAACAGGGGCACCCTCCTCCGGTCGGCCCGCCTCCTCGCCTCTTCGTAGGCGCGCCGGACCTCCCCGCGCCACAGCGGGCAGGTGATGGTGCGGAAGGCCTCGAGCCGGGCCGTCTCGGCGGTCCGGTTGTCCAGGGGGGTGAAATTGTCGCCGTGGCCCCGGAGGGAGACGTTCAGGACGTCGACCCCGGCGTTGTTGAGGACCGCGATGATGGCCCCCATCCGCTCCGGCTTGAGGTTCAGGCCGTGGACGACGAGGGCCACGCCCCGCCGGGCCGCGCGCCTCCTTTTCGGATACCAGCGGAGGGACGGGTCTTCCCGGGAGAGGAGCCCGGAAAGGGCGGGTAAGGCCGGTCGCGATGGATCCGGGATTGGCTGTTCGGGGCCGATCAGGAGCAGGATGACCGCCAGCAACAAGGCCGCGGCCAGGAGAATGCGGAGCGAGACCCTCATGGCCGTCCCCCCTTCACCGGCGCGTGAACCGGATGTCCCCGATCCTCCCCTCCGCGTGGCCGCCGGTCTTGTGGGTATTCACGAACAGGATGACGCCCTCCGTCGGGGGGGGCTCGCCCAGACCCAGGTCCCGGTACAGCGCCCGGGCGTCCTGGAGAACGTTCCGCTTCTCCGTGAACCAGGCCCCGGGGGGTTCCTGGCCGTTGCGGAGGACAACGACGCGGACCCGCCGCATGGTCGGCTGGGGGGAACCGGTCACGAGGCCCCTCGGCGCCAGGTTGTCCCAGACATAGGCCAGGGCGGTCGACGTGAGCCGACGGGGGAAGGACGTCCCGGGGAAAACGACGTACACCTGCAGGGCCTGGTCGTCGGCGTCGCGGCGCCGTACATCCCCTCCCCGGGGGAGCCGGTCGGCCTTCCACGTCCACTCCAGGAAGGGGAACTCCCGGAGGTCCACCTGCACCTCCCGTTTGATCCCCCAGGCCGTGTCGCCCCGGCTCGAGAGGCGCAGGTAGTGGCGGTTGCCCCTCTTTTCCAGGGCCGGAGCGGGAGTACCCCGGTGTGCCTGGATCTCCCAGCCGAGGGGCGGGCCCTCCCGTTTCGACGGATCCGGGATGATGGGGAGCTGGAGCACGTCCGCCGTCGCCCCCCCGGGCGGCTGTCCCTGGAGAGGAAGCGCCAGGGAAAGGGACAGGGCGGCGCAGGCCACGAGGGCCAAGGCGGCCTTCCAGGATCGAGGCCATCCGCTTCGTCCCGGAGGGACGGACGGCGGTTCCTCCCTCATTCGGCGGCCCGCCCCCCGTACCCTTCATAATGCAGGGAGTCCGCCCCGCCGTAGGTGCGCTGCTCGAAGAGGAAGCCGCTCCGGCCGGTTTCCCGGGTCACCTGCTTGACCTTCTTCTTCAGGTCGGCGGCGACCACGGAGAACAGGGCCGGGTGGGGATCCACCCAGATGCGCCGGCTGTCGACGATGGCGATGCTGACCGTCACCAGGGGCACCCGGACGGCGTTCCCCTGGCGATCCCGGATGTCCATGCACCCCTGCTCGACGTGCTCCGGGCGGAACAGGGACCGTTTTTCCCGGTCGAAGGCCCCGCACAGGTGCCTCAGTGTCTCCTCGTCCACGATTCCCGGGCAGACGATGACGAAGTCGTCCCCGCCGATGTGCCCCAGCCGGGAGCCGACGGGCAGGGCGGGGAGGCTGTCCGCCAGGACCTTCGCGGTGAGACGGAGCATCTCGTCGCCCATGAGGAACCCGTACACGTCGTTGAAGCCCTTGAAGTTGTCCAGGTCGGCGTAGAGGATCGAATAATCGGGCAGGATGAGGGTGTCGTGGATCCAGGTCCGGATGAGTTCGTTCCCCGGCAGGTTCGTCAGGGGGTTCGCCCCCATGGCGCTGCGGACCTCCAGCTCCACCGACTTCGTGACGATCTGCTTCATCGTCACGCTGCCCAGGAAGCGCCGGTTGCGGTCCACCACCAGCGCCGGGTCGTAGAGGTCCTCGGAGAAGCGGTCCATGGCCAGTTTCGCCAGGGTGGTCACGGTGATCCGGTCCTCCACCACCAGGGGGTTCCGCTTGCAGACCACGTCGACGGGCTTCTTCTGGAAGAGCTGGTAGCCGAAGGCGCCCCCCGTCTGGATGTAGAAGTGCTGCCGGGTGACGAGCCCGCCGACCTCCTCCCCGTCCAGGATCACCACGTGATCCATGTGCAGGTTGTTCTTGAACAGGCTGTCCATGCTCCGGCAGTCGATCGCCTGCCGGGCGATGGTCATGGGCCGGATGACGAGGCTACCGATCACCTCGTCCAGGTCCACCTTGGTGGCGTCGTAGCGCTTGACCAGGGAGCCGATCGTCCGCTTCATGTCCTCCGTGGGGAGGTACGGGTCCGGGGCGGGCTGGCCGAAGAGGAATCCCTGGGCGTAGCGGACCCCGTGTTTCAGGAGGACGTCCAGCTCCTCCCACGATTCGACCCCCTCGGCGATGAGCTTGGCGTTCACGCTGGTGGCGAAGGAGGAGATGGCCTTCAGGAGCTTCTGCTTGTAGTCGTGGAGGTGGACGTCCCGGACGATGGCCATGTCCAGCTTGAGGTAGTGGGGCGTCGTGGCCACCAGGGAGATCAGGCCGGAGTAGCCGGAGCCGAAGTCGTCCAGGGAGATGCGGAACCCCTGGTTGACGTAGTTTCTCACCAGGCGGGAGAAATGCTCGAAGTCCCCGAAGGCCTTTTCCTCCGTGATCTCGAGGATGATCTGCCCCTGATCCAGCCCGAAATCGGCCAGACGCTTCCGGGTGAAGCGCTCCAGGAAGCGGGGATCGCTGAAGATGTCGGGACTGACGTTGATGAAATAGAGGCAGGAGCGAAACTCCTGCGGCAGGGAGGCGATCCGCTCCAGGGCGGCGACCCGGCAGGCCCTTTCCATCTCCCAGGTCCCCCCCCGCTTCGCCGCCTCGCCGAACATGGCCCGGGGGGTCGCGTAGGGGGGATTGCCCCGGGAGAGGACCTCGAATCCGAGCACGGTCCCCGTCAGGAGGTCGAGGATGGAATGGAAATGGGGACGCGGGCTCGCCAGGGCGATGAGCTCGTCGATGCCGGCTTCGCTCGTCTGTTCCGCGATGCTGATGGACCTGCGGTTCTTGAGGGTATCCAATGCCTGTTCCACGTTCCTTGCTCTCCGCTGTATTGTTGGGGCCCCGCAGCACCGCGCGGCGTTTTTGCCGGGCCCGGCCGCCGGAATCGCATTTCCTCCGGAAAAGACTTCAGATCTTTTCCCGGACCACGTGCAAGGAAATCCGCGACGCCGTCACGGAACTCCTTCCCGTATGAAGAAAGATGACGAGCCAGAGGACCTGCAGGAAAAGAATCACTGCCGGGTCCCAGAGCATCGCGAGGCCCGCCGGGATGTTCGCCCCGCCGGGGACCGGCGTGCCGGCAAACCAGAGCGACAAGCCGGCACCGTAACCGACGCCCAGGAGGGCCATGACCTGGTAGGCGGAAAACCGCCGCTCTCCCCGGTAGTCGGCCCGGAGGAACTCCGACAGGACCCGCCAGAGCTGGGAAACGAGCAGCGTGAGGAAGAAAGAAGCGAGAAACCGGCCGTGAATGAACAGGAAACACCCCCCCAGGCCGGCCGTGACATAGATCAGGGAAGTCAAGCCCTGGACGGGGATCACGGGCTGCCCCTGGAACCCGTGGGCATAGGCGATCTTCTTCGTGTCCCCCGTGAAGGTGAAGTGAAAGGGGCCGAAGAGCTTCCGCATCAGCGGGGACGCCTCGGAGAGGGGCTTTCCGTAGCAGCACCCGAAGCTGATGCAGGCCAGCCGACCGATTCCCTCGCCCAGGATGTAGGAGACGGAGATGGCCGCCAGGGCCGCGGGGACCGGGACTGTCCAGTCCGGGGAAGGTGCCGCCAGGTTCGCCGCCTGGACGATCCAGGGGGCGACGAGAATCCCGACGAAGGAGGCGCCGCCCACGGTGAAGGTGTGCTTCTTCCCCTCCACCCAGCGGGCCACGAGGCTCGAAGCGGGGACGCAGAGGGCGAGCACGGCCATGACCAGCCCGAGGGTGAGCCAGACCGGAACGGCCAGGGAGCCCAGCAGGAGGAGCAGGACCGCCACGGCGAAAACGTAGGTCGAGGCCGTGAAGAAACCGTACCAGGTCAGGTTCAGGCCGCTCCAGAGGCCGTCGGCGTCTCTCTGCCGGGGGATGCAGGCGGCCACCTGCCAGCCCTCCCGGGGAAGGACGCGGAATCCCCAGAGCAGCAGGGCGTAGAGGGCCCCGCCCAGGACCAGGAGGCAGAGGAGGCTTTCCGTCATGGCCGTTCGGCCCCGGCCAGGGCCCGCTGCAGGCGGGACTGGAACTCCGCCTTGTCCGGCCGCTTGGGCCGCGCCGTCAATCCCATCGGACCTTCCCGGCGCGGCTCCGCCGCCGCGGCGGGAACGGCCGGCGGCGGGGCCGCGAACCGGCGCCGGCCGTCCCCCATCTCCTCCAGTTCCTGGCAGCTCCGGCAGAGCCTCGTGGTCGGTTCCGCCACCAGCCTCTTCTCGGCGATGGAGGCCCCGCAGACGAGGCACACGCCGAAGAGGCCCTGGTCGATCCTCCGGATGGCCTGCCGGATCTCCTGGGCGGCGTCCCGCTCCCGCCCCCGGATCGCCAGTTCGACCTGGCGATCGTGTTCCAGGGCCGCATGGTCCATCCAGTCGGCGCAGGGCCCACCGTCCTTCGCCAGGGAAGAAACGGTGCGGCCGGCCGTTCCCTGCAGCGCTTCGAGCCGCTGGACCAGCATTCCCCGGATCCGCTTCATCTGACGGGTGTTCATCCGATCGACTCCTTTCATGACTTTCCCGGTCTGCGGCCAGCCGTCCCGATGCCGCTGCGGACAAGGACCTCCGTTTCCATCAGGGGCTGTCCGAAGCCCCGGGTGTAGATGCTGTCGACGCCGGAGCGCCGCATGTTCCAGACGATGTCCTCCTCGAAGTGGATCCGGCCTGGCTCGAAGAGAAGCACGACGGTGCTGCTGCCGGGCCGGAAGAGGCTCTTCGGGCAGCCTTTCCTGAGGAACAGGTTTGTGCCGACGTGGAGGGGGTCGTCGTACCGTTTCTCGCTGTAGCACTGGACGATGTCCCCGATCATCAGGGCGACGACCTCGACCATGGCCACCAGGCCTGCGCCGGTGCCCCCCGGGACGTCCGTGTCGACGACGGTGACGACCCGCCTGTTCTTGGAAAAGGGGCTGATCATGGAAACGACGGCCTCCGGGTGGCAGGCGTGGTAGTGGCCGTCAACAGCATAATGATCGAGAACCTTCCCCGCCACGGGGGTGTGGTTGTAGTGATATTTCTCCGGCGTGAGCCGGAAGACGGCGAAGGACCCGCCTTCGAGCGCTTTCAGCCACGCCCTCTTCCGCTTCCCCAGCAGCTCCTCGAAATCGAAGAATTTCCCCTTGATGAAGAGGCTCGAGGTCTCGCAGAAGGAGCCGAAGAGAACCTTCGAGTCGGCGGGAGAGACGACGGCTGCGGGGTCGTTCGGCATGGGGCGGCAGTCCCAGTAGCGGATCCGCCGCTCGAAGACCTTCTTCGGGGTGTCCAGCCGGCAGGGCGTGTCGAGGCACTCCCGGGGATCGACCCCGGCGGCCTTCATGAACGCCTCCGGATCCCTGAAGGTCCCTCCCAGGAAACCCTCGTAGTTCCAGAAGCCCAGGAGCGAGGACATGCGTTTGCCCGTCAGGGCCCGGAAAACAAAGGGGGCCTGCTCCCGGACGGAGGAATACAGGAAGCGGATGACCCGGTCTCCGTACAGACGTTCAACCTGTACGGAGCGGTTGCCGCGATCAACATACTGATGCTGCGGGGGCCGCTTCGGCACAGACAGGGGCCACCACGGACCGGTCATCGTGCTTGTCTTCATGGATCATGACCACCATCAGAAATAGGAGTTTCAACAGGATCGGCAGGGGTGCCTTCTCCTCCAATACGCTTCGCCGGACCAGGGCGAGAAAATCCGCCGCCGCCGTGCCCTCCAGGATGGCCTGCAGGGCCTGCCGGGACTCCGGGCGCAGTCGCCCGTCCGCTTTTTCTTTTGCCGCGACCTTCTCCTCCAGGAAAAGGAAGGCCTCCTTCATGTGGCGAACCCGGAGCTCCTGCCGGTAGTATCTTTCCGCGGCCCGGTTGAAGTCCCCGGCGGTCATGTCCAGGGGGTCCCGGACACGCTTTCCCCGGAGGATGGCCCGGGTGATCTTTCCCACCGCGCTCAAGCCCTCGGGGTCCTCCAGCCGCCGCTCCAGGTCCGTGACCGTGTCTTCGAGGCCGAGCATCTCGATCAGGTCCGCCGCGTCCTCCCGGAGAATGCCCACCAGGGCACGCCGGTACTCCAGGTTGTGGACCCGGTGATAGCCGGGATAGCGCCTGCTGGATCGGGTCCGAGCCGTGCGGGACAGGATCCGTTCAAGAAAACGGTTGGGCGTACCCTGCCTGACGAAGAACGTGGGGATCCCGATGGCGGCGCCGAAGAAGACCTGGCGGCGCTCGCTCTCGATCTCCGGCGAGTCGGGGATCCCGTCGTGGGTCACCGTCCCCAGGGCGATGTACTTGAAGGCCAGGCAGTACAGGAGGTTCTGGAGATTGACCGCCCGGGCGGCGTCCGCCTCGAAGCTCTCGAAGAGGCTGTAGTGGCGGGCTTCAAAGCCGGAGAAGCCCATCACCCGGTATTCCCTCAACTTTTCCAGGAGATACAGGGACATCTTGGTGTCGAAGACGCCGAGGTCCGACAGGTCTCGCTTCAGCCGGTCGTGGTTGAAGAGACGGCCGTCCAGGGCGGGGCTCCGCTCGGTGCTCAGGATGGCCACCAGGTAGTCGATGAGTCGATAGTCGGGGATAAAATCGCCCCTCAGACGAAGCAGGCCCCGGAGCAGGCGGTCGAACCAGAGGGGGCCGAAGGGGGTCAGGGGCCGGCCGAAGACCCGGATGTTCGCCTTCTTCTGCCAGCGCCGCCAGAACATTCGCAGGTGGGTGTAGTCGAGTTCGTGGGGCAGAAAACCCAGGGCCTTCTCGGGGTGAAAGTCCAGGAAATCGAGGCGGTAGGGCGCGGCGCTGTACGTCCCCACGAACAGCGGCAGGAAATGCTCCACCACCTTGACAGCCAGGTCCCCCAGGTATTTCTCGCAGGCGCCGTGAAAGCCGGAGGACGGGTCCGCCAGGACGGCACCGATCCGGCGGCTCCCCATGCTCACGTGGGTCCCGTTGTTGGCGAGACTGATGTTGGAGGTGTTGGGAAGCGTGACGAGGTTGCTCGTCACGATGCCCGCCTCCCGGAGTTTCCCCACGGCGTTCAGCTGGCTGCGGCTGAGCACCCGGTGGCAAAGGTGCATGTACTCGTGCTTGTCCTCCCCGCGGTTCCACCCGGAGAGGCAGGGACTCATGAACAGTTCCCGGTAGAAGGCATCGGAGATGCAGTCGTTCAGCCGCTTCTGCCGAGTCGGCGGGTGGGGCGAGTGAAACACGACCGCCTTCTGACCGCTGGAAGAGAGGCCGAACCGGTCGTTGGCGAACTGAACGAGGACCTGCGTGAACAGGTAGCGGATGGCCATCTCCCCGGCGACGGCCCGGCCCATCCCCTCCTCCGGACAAAGGGCGGCCACGTGGAAGGAGAACGTCTCCGGGGAGGTGTTGTCGTTGAGAAAGTGATCCAGGAGCGCCCGGCCGGTTTCCCGGACCGGGCCGGGCAGTGCGCGACCGGCATCCAGGGCCTCTGCCAGCGACAGCTTGAGCAGGTAGCTCAGGGGCACTCGCAGGTGCTCGCGATCCTGGCGGGTGATGAAAAACTCCCCCGCGTCGCCTCTCCTTCCCCGGGACGGGTCCTCTTTGTCCGCCAGGAGGTCTCGCTCCAGCACCCGGGCGGCGAAGGGGCCCAGGGCGGAGAGCGGGAGGCGCACCCAGCTATTCTCCCACACTTGCTCGGTCCCGGCATGGAGGTAATTTTCCAGGTCCGTGATGACCCTCCTCTTCGTGTCCCCGGCGGCGGCACGGCGGATGATGTTGGCGAAGTAGTTGGAGGCCTCGATGGTGAGGGGGAGGTCCGCGTTCCCCCTCTGTCCGATGACCGCCGCCTGCAGTTCGCTCTCGCTGCCCGCGGTGGTATCGAAGAGGGCGAACGGCAGGGTGGCAACGTCGAGGCCGGATACCCCGTTGACGACGCCCAGCATGTCCATCATGCGGCCCTGTGACGGCAGGTTCTCACCGGACCGCTCGACGTCGACGAGTCCACCCCGGGCACCGGTTGGACAACGGCTCATGATTCCTCCTTCTGGTCCTTTTTCCCGGCTACAATACAGCAGGATTGTTACAAGCCGATGAACCGAACGCGACGTTCCCGTGAAATGGGAGGGCCGGCACCGCCGCGGAACCGGGGCCGGGAGGCGCGGCGTCCGCCTTCCCGCCCCGGCTTGTCGCAGGCCGGGCATGACCATGATTTCATGAATGCAAAGAGGAAGTTTTTAAAGACTTGATTGATGGAACACCTCGCGTCCTGTATATGGTTAAAGGAATGCAATCTGGCGGAAAGGACAGAGCATCGCATGGCAACCCGCATCCTCGTCGCGGACGATGAACGGGACATCGTGGACCTTATCTCCTTCAACCTGGAGAAGGAAGGGTTTCCCGTGCTGAAAGCCTACGATGGCGAGACCGCCCTGGAGATCGCCCGGAGCGGCAAGCCGGACCTTCTCCTCCTGGACTGGATGCTGCCGGGCATCCAGGGGCTCGAACTCTGCCGGATGCTCCGCCGGGACCCCCGTACGGCGTCCCTCCCCATCATCATGGTCACCGCCAGGGGGGACGAGATGGACCGGGTGCTGGGCCTGGAGATGGGGGCCGACGACTACGTGACGAAGCCCTTCAGCGTCCGGGAACTCCTCGCCCGGGTGCGGGCCGTCCTGCGCCGGCGGACGGAGCGGG
>JBFZER010000038.1:0-8168 GCA_041306765.1 Spirochaetota bacterium
ATCGCCGTAGGTGACGTGGAAATACCCGGAGTCGGTGAAGGCGCCGAGGGATGTGGCCTCGACCTCCCGGCGCCGGGCCAGGCTGAGGAAAGCCTCGAGCTGCTCCGGGGGGACCGCCACGGTCATCCTCTCCTGGGCCTCGGATAGCAGGATCTCCCAGGGCTGGAGCCCCGCGTATTTGAGCGGAGCCAGCTGGAGGTCCATCTGGCATCCCCCGGGGCCCCGGGCCATCTCGCCCACGCTGGACGACAGCCCGCCGGCGCCGTTGTCCGTGATGCCTCGATAGAGCCCTTGATCCCGGGCCTCGAGCAGGAAGTCCGTCATCTTCTTCTGGGTGATGGGGTCGCCGATCTGCACGGCCGTGACGGGGGAGTCCTCGTGGAGCTCCTCGGAGGAGAAGGTGGCGCCGTGGATCCCGTCCTTGCCGATGCGGCCTCCGGTCATGACGATCCAGTCCCCGGGAAGGATCTCCTTGGTGTGGGTCGGCTCGCCGCCGATCGCGGACGGCATGATCCCCGCGGTGCCGCAGTAGACCAGCGGCTTCCCGAGGAACCGGTCGTCGAAGACGATCGAGCCGTTCACCGTGGGGATGCCGCTCTTGTTCCCGCCGTGCTCCACCCCCTCCCGGACGCCCTCGTAGATCCGGCGGGGGTGGAGGATCCGCGCCGGCAGGGGCCGGTCGTAGTCGGGGGGGGCGAAGCAGAAGACGTCGGTGTTGAAGATGAGCCGTGCGCCCCGGCCGGTCCCGAAGGGGTCCCGGTTGACGCCGACGATCCCCGTCAGGGCCCCGCCGTAGGGGTCCAGGGCCGAGGGGGAGTTGTGGGTTTCCACCTTGAAGACGAGGCTGTGGGCGTCGTTGAAGCGGATCACCCCGGCGTTGTCGGAGAAGACCGACAGGCACCAGTCCCGCTCTCCCATCCCCTCCCGGATCTTCTTCGTGGAGCCCTTGATGAAGGTGTCGAAGAGGGAGACGATGGTTTGCTCCCGCCCTTCCTCGTCGAGGTAGCGGATCTCGGCGTTGAAGATCTTGTGCTTGCAGTGCTCCGACCAGGTCTGGGCGAGGCACTCCAGCTCCGCATCCGTCATGGACGGCCCCAGGCCCACCTTCCGCCGGGCCTCCAGGACGGCGGGGTCCAGGAGGTAGTCCCGGAGGACCTTCATCTCCTCCAGCGTGAGGGCCAGGACCCGCTCGGCGCTGATCCTGAGCAGGGTTTCGTCGTCCACGTCCAGGTGGATCTCCTCCACCCGGGGATCGTCGATCCCGGCGACCCGCGGAACATGGGCGGCCATGCCCCGGGCGGGGTCCCAGGAGGCGCCGTCCACGATCTCGCAGCGCTCGATGAGGTCGTTCGCCAGGAGGCTTGAGGCGATCCGCTCCGCGTCGTTCCGGTTGAGGGGGCCGTCGAGGAGGTACTGGCGGGACGTGTAGACCCGGGGGAAGGCCTCCGTCGGTTTTCCGAAGAGGAGGGCCAGGGCCTCCCGGGCCGTCTTGCCCACGTTGTCCGTGACGCCGGGCCGGAAGCCCACCTCGATGAGCCAGGCGAAGCGGTCCGCGAGACCCCGGTCGACGGCGCAGTGCTGGATCACCGGGTCCGAGAGGGGGCCCGCGGCGGCCGCCTCCAGGTCTTCCCGGGGCAGGTCCCCGTCGATGGTGTAGACCTCCACCGTCCGGACGGTGTCCACGGCCAGGTGGAGGTGCTCGATGATGCGGCGCCGGATCTTCTCGCCCAGGGCGTCCCGCAGCCCTTCCTGGAAACCGATCTCGATTCTGTGGGGCATGGTCTCTCCCATTGGTTTTCCTGAAACAGGATACTTTCATATCAGAAAGGGTCCCGGTGGGAAAGGGTGGAAAAGGGATAGGACGAGGAGGGAAAGCGGACAGGCCTCGTATTCGCGGAGCGAAAAATCCGCAAAAAATAGAACGGTCCCTTTCTCCCGCCGCTTGACAAGGAAGCGCGCTTCCGGTTACAAGATGCGCACGGTGATGGAGTTCACCGGGAAACCGCCCCAGGGCTGATGACTCCTGCTTGAACGGTGCGTCCGAGCGGGAGAAAAAGCTCCTGCAGGACCCAAACCCTGGAGGAGCCTTTTTTATGCCGTCAGAAGACCCATCCGTAACCGCCGTCCAGTCCGGATTCCAGGAAATCCTCGTTCCCATCCGCGATTCCGTCTCCCGGTTTCACCTCGTCTCCCTGGAGCGCCCCCTGGAAGTCTGTGAGAACCTGGCCGTGAAGAGCCCCCTCATCGACGTGGCCATTCTGGGCCAGTTCAAGGCCGGCAAGAGTTCCTTCCTGAACGCGCTCCTGGGCTGCCGCCTGCTGCCCGTGGGTGTCATCCCCGTGACCACCGTCATCACCCGCATCGTCCATGGCCCCGAGGAGCGGGCCGTCGTGTCCCATTTCGACGGGTCCCGGACGGAGATCCACCTGGAAAGGCTCGACGAATACACCTCGGAGGCGAAGAACCCGAACAACGACAAGGACGTCGCCGTGGTGGACATCGAACTGCCGTCGCTGACGCGTTACGCGGGGCTCCGCCTGGTGGACACGCCGGGCTTGGGGAGTGTCTTCAAGTATCACATGGAGACCTCGGAAAACTGGCTCCCGGAAGTCGGGGCGGCGCTCCTGGCCATCAGCGCCGACCGGCCCCTCTCGGAACATGACCTGGCGCTCATCCGGGAGCTGCTTCGGTACACGCCCCGGATCATCCTTCTCCTGACCAAGGCGGATCTTCTTTCGAAGGGGCAGCAGGACGAGGTGGTGCGGTTCTTCCAGGACACCCTGAAAAGGGAATTGAATCGAGAGTTTCCGATCTACCTGTTTTCCAACCGCGTGGACACGGAGCTGTTCCAGCACCGCCTCGAGATGGACCTCCTCAAGCCCCTGGCGCAAAACCGGGACGCCGAGTTCGGCCGGATCCTGCAGTACAAGGTCCAGTCCCTGGCGGCAAACTGCCGGAGCTATCTGGACATCGCCCTTCAGACGTCCCTCCGGGCCGACGAGGACCGCCAGGCTCTCCGAGACCAGATCCTCGGGGAGAAGGCCAACATCACCCGGATCAACGAGGAACTGATGATCATGACCCGGGAGACCTGCAGGCACACCCGGATCAACATCGACAAGTACCTGAACCGGTTCAGGAATCCCCTCCAGGAGAAATTGAGCGCGCGTCTCGAGGAGGACATGGCCGCCTGGAAAGGGAACCTCTGGAAACTTTCCCGCCGTTACGAAGAGTGGCTTCGGGAAGTCCTGACGGAAGAACTGGAGGAGATCTCCCAGCGGGAGCACCGGCACTTTTTCGGCAGCCTCCTGAAGGCCCAGTCCACCCTGGACCGGTACTTAAAGTCCTTCCGGGCGGTCCTGGAGGGCAACATCGAGCGGATCCTGGGCGTCCGGATGACTTCAACGGACTGGAACATCGAAGTGGGCGAACCGTCCCGGCCGGACATTCAGGTAGGCCACACCTTCCAGTTTCACTTCGACCTCCTGTGGTTCCTGATCCCCATGGCCCTGTTCCGCGGTGTCTTCGAGCGCCACTTTGTGGGTCAAATTCCCCACCAGGTGGAGGTGAACTTCTCCCGCCTGTCGAACTCCTGGGAGGAGCGGATCAACCGGACCATCGAGGACATGCGGAAGCAGGCCTCCCGCTACATTCGGGAGGAGATCGACACGATCGAGAGTATCCTGTCCCGGACGGAGGGCCAGACGGAAACGATCCGGGGCCTGATGGATGCCATCAACAGGAATGGGGTTCCGTTTTCCTAAACGACGATTTCATCATGATTCACCAACGGAGAAAGAAACCATGAACCAGAAGATCAAAGCCATCAACGCCATGGAGATCCTCGATTCCAGAGGAAACCCGACCATTCGGACCTATGTCACCCTGAGCGGCGGTGTCACGGCATCCGCTTCCGTCCCTTCCGGGGCCTCGACAGGCGAGGCGGAGGCCGTCGAACTGCGGGATGGTGGCCGGACCCGCTATGGAGGAAAAGGTGTCCTCAAGGCGGTCGCCCATGTGAAGGAGCGCATCGCCCCGATTCTCATCGACATGGACCCCACCCAGCAGGCGGAGATCGACCGCCTCATGATCCTCCTGGACGGGACCCCGAACAAGGCGAAACTGGGGGCCAATGCCATCCTGAGCGTCTCCATGGCCGTCGCCCGGGCGGCCTCCATGGCGGCCGGCCTGCCCCTCTATGCCTACATGGGTGGCTTCGGGGCGCTGCGCCTGCCGGTGCCAATGATGAACATCCTCAACGGCGGCAAGCACGCCGACAACAGCGTCGATTTCCAGGAATTCATGATCATGCCGGTAGGTGCGCCATCCTTCGGCGAAGCCTTGCGCTACGGGGCCGAGACGTTTCATGCCCTGAAGGGCATTCTCGCCGCGAAGGGATACGCGACCAACGTGGGCGACGAGGGCGGTTTCGCTCCGAACCTGAAAAGCAATGACGAGGCCTGCGACGTCATCGTCGAGGCCATCCGGAAGGCGGGATACAAGCCGGGGAAGGACATCGCCATCGCCCTCGATCCGGCGGCCAGTTCCTTCTACGAAAACGGCATGTACGACCTGTCGAAATCGGGGCAGGGAAAGAAGACCTGCCAGGATATGATCGCCTTCTATGACAAGTGGATCGGTAAATACCCCATCGTTTCCATCGAGGATGGTCTGGCGGAGACGGACTGGGAGGGCTTCCGCCAGCAGACGGCGCAGCAAGGGGGCCGGATCCAGATCGTGGGGGACGACATCTTCGTCACCAACCCGAAGTTCGTCCAGCGGGGCATCAAGGAGAAAACGGCCAACGCGGTCCTGATCAAACTGAACCAGATCGGCACGATCACGGAGACGATGGAGGCCATCACCCTCTGCCGGAAGGAGGGCTGGGGGTATGTCCTCTCCCACCGGTCCGGCGAGACGGAGGACACGTTCCTCGCGGACTTCGCCGTCGCCATGGGGGGAGGGCAGATCAAGACGGGGTCCGTCTGCCGGAGTGAGCGGATCGCCAAGTACAACCGCCTGCTGGAGATCGAGGCGGAACTGGGGAAGGCGGCGATCTTTGAGAACCCACTCAAAGGAGGTTCCGGAAAGAAGAAATCCTGACAACGGAAATCGCATCGAGCCGATGATCCATACGGCCATTTCCGTGCCGGATGATGGGGTCCACCAAAACCGCTGTTCCAGGCAGCTGATGACTCCTGCATGACGGTCTTTCCGGATCAGGGGGAGACCGGGTGTGAGATGGGATTTTTTCCATTGATGGGAGGGACACCATGGGACGGCGACAGCCAATCTGGCGGACCTATATCTCCAAAGGCCGCGAGCCTCGGGTATTTTCGGCAGAGAGCCCCGAAGGGCTACCGGGAGTCCACGCCGACTTGATATCCCGCACACTGGTGCCGGAGGAGCGACTTGCTTATCTCCTCTACGCCCCCATGCGGGATGCGGCATTCATACCCTTCGGGGTCCGCGCGGTTCCCGCTTCCCACGGCCTTGCTGTGACGGGGCATCGTTTCATCCTATCCATCGACTGGCATCTTCCTGACCTGGAACCTGCCGTCCTATCCATTCCCTTCTCCAGCATCCTCTCCGTGTCCCTCGGCCAGGTCCTGCTGCTCGGCTGGCTCGAGATTCGTTATGTCCAGGAGGGAAAGGATTCCAATATCGCCCTTGCCTTCCACTCGGCGGGGATTCATCACTTTGCCGCCGCCATCCGCGCATGCCGGAAGCGGGTCCGTGACCGAACATCCACCGGATCGGCAATACCCGGGAAGAACATACGGATGGTTCCCTCTCATGACAGGGGTTCCGTGATCGAACTCATCCAACTGCTGATGGTCGAAGGGGAGAAGCCCCTCGGTGTCTTGTTTTCCTCGGAGCGATGGTTTCCACAACCTGGGCATAAGCAGCGGATTTGTCTTGCCCCCGACGGGATCTTCCTGAAGACCGATGCCGGCTGCCTGCATGTAGTCGATGAAATGCCCGTCAGGCCGGGCATGACCGCCTACGGAGTTCAGGCCGTCTGTTTTCCCCCCGATGCACTCTGTACGGTAACACCGCAGGTGACGGATATTCAGGGTGTGCGAATCCATCAAATCCGGCTCGATATTGTTCGCGAAGGGGTAACCTTCTCACACGATGTTCCCTATGACCAGGGAGAGAACGATTCCTTGAAGAGCATTCTCTCTCCGGAGCCGGAAGGCGAGAGAGGGTGACCGATGGGCTTCGTCGGACGGGAAAAGGAAATGAAGCAACTGTTCAAAGTCTTGAACGATGGGGGTAACCTGGTCATAACCGGCCGGTTCGGCATCGGGAAGACGGCTCTCGTCCGGCGGGCGGCCTCTATGGACCCGAAGCATCGGCGCTTTCTGTTTGCCGATTTTTCCCAGACAGCCGGCCAAGTCTGCAACCGCATGGTCGCCGATCTGTTTCCTGGGGGCTGTTCCCGGAAGGAAATGAGAAGCCTGCCCTATCGAAAGGCCCGTTTTCTCCTATCCGGGATCTCCCTGGGAAACGAAGAGCGGCCCGTTGTCGTTCTGGACAATGTGTGCCGCCTCACAGGACCGAAGCGATCTCTTCTGGGGACCTGGAACACGGAAGAGCGATTTTCCCTTGTTGCCATTGTGGAATCGGCATTGCCGGATCGTGACCTGTTTCTGCTCCGCTCCGCCCTTTTCCCCGCGGAGGTGATAACGCTGGGCCATCTCAGTTTCGAGGACGCGGTCCGCTACTTTTCCCTGGCGGCGGAGCAATACCTGCTGAATTGGACGGGAGAAAGGGTCCGTCACCTGGCGGAGGCCTCGGGCGGTTACCCGCTGTGTATGAAGGAAACCGTGGCGAGGGAACGATCACGGCTCCTCGGGAGCGGCGGAAGAGCTCAATGTGGTTGATCCGATCGCGAGCAAGATCCTGTAGAATGACATGAAGGGCCGGAAATGACGGGTTGTGTTGTATGCGATCACCTGGTGGAGGTTCAAGCGGGCTTCCTCGCGAGTTTTCAGTGGAAATTGGCGAATGACGTTGCGATTCAGGAAGCCTTTGCCGAAGAGGGCGGTTTTTGTCCCCATCATACCTGGCAACTTTCTTCGTTTTCTTCCACACTGGGCCTTGCGAAAGGGTATCGGCGGCTGCTGGAAAAGCAGGCCGCTCGGTTGATCCAGGCGGCCCGAGTGGAAAGAACCGGATTCCCTGAGGCATTTCTCGACGGGGAGCGTAGCTGCCGCGTTTGCGCCCTCCTTGAGCAGGAGGAGCGGAATTATCTCCAGGAAATGGCTGAACGACGGAGAGAAAGTGAGATCCGGGAAGCCCGCCCCTACCTTCAGCAAGGCATTTGCCTGCTCCACGGGAAACGCCTGCTGGAACAGACGGCCTCCCCGCTTGCCCGGGCGGGCATTCTAGTGGCAATGTCTGAGAGTCTCTGCCAGACGGTCAGCCGAATGAACGCTTACATTTCGAAACGCACCGCCCTGCGACGGGACCTCCTGACCGACGAGGAGAGAAACGCCATCCGTCAGGCCCTTGTCCAGGTTGCCGGGGCCAGAAACCTGGGAAGGACTGGCTGAAACCAGATCGCTTGACGAAAGAAACATCCGGCTGAAAATGATGGAAGACTTTTCCTCAACGCATCGTCGCGTCCTTCTCGTAAAGTTGCGCTGTGTGGACGAATCGCTGCAAGAGTGTGAATTGCTGCTCCGGCACGGAGTAGGGGATTCGCCCTTCCGGCAGCATTTGATGGACCTGACGGAGGAAGAAAAACAACAGACTCTCGCGGGAATTGCCGAAATCCGTCGCAGGATGTGCGAACTTCTCGAATCATTCGACATCCCGTTGGAGCCCCCGAATATAAAGGCTCGACGCATCCTCTCCACGCAGTTCCATTTCGCCTGCGTCAACTTCGAGGAATTGGCGGCGAAATACCTTCGGGGATACGGGCCCATGTCCGAGGAGAGCAAGGGGAAATTAAACCGTGCTTCCGCCGAGCTTCAAAAGATGGCCATGGCCATGATCCGGGCGTTGGAAACGTGAAAATGGTGGGAGCGTTGACGAAAACATCGACAGCCCTGGAGCAGAGGGTGAAGAACTACGTTGCAGAGCGACGATGCCGCGCGGGAGGCTATTGTTTCTACAGGTTGGAGGAGCCCAACGGATCCGACACCTATCACGCCTTG
>JBFZER010000039.1:0-3527 GCA_041306765.1 Spirochaetota bacterium
CGCTCCAGGATCGCCCGGAAGATCCCGAGCTGTTCCCGGGCGAACGCCGGGTCCGCGGCGTCGGAAGCCGCAAAGTGGGAGAAGATCCCCTCGAGATCGAGCCCGGGCAGCCCGGCGATTTCCTGGGCCGCGGACGGAGCTTCAGCCGGAGAGATGCCCAGACGGGACATCCCCGTGTCGACCTTCAGGTGGACCCTCGCCGTCCTCCCCTGGGACACCGCCGCCTCGGATACCAGTCGGGCGTTGTCCGCGGAGAGGACCGTGACGCCCAATCCCCAGCCGACGGCCCTGCGGGCTCCCTCGGGGCCCGTATAGCCGAGGATCAGGATCGGCGCCGTGATCCCCTGGCGGCGGAGTTCGATCCCCTCCTCCGCGAAGGCCACGGCCAGACGGTCCGCCCCGCCCGCCCGGGCCGCCCGGGCCACGGCCGCGGCGCCGTGGCCGTAGCCGTCCGCCTTCACTACGGCGCAGAGCCGGGCGCCCGGGGGCATCAGCGACTTCAGGTAGCCCACATTGCGGGCGACGGCGCTCAGGTTCACCTCCGCCCAGGCCGGACGGTCGATCATGGTCTCCTCCTGCGCTCCCCAGTATGGCATGATCGGGGAATTCTTGCAGGGGGTGCCTCGAATTTCCGACCCCCCCGCGCCCCGTTTTCCCGTAAAGTCCCCTTTTTCCCCGGTCGATACTGTAGATGGAGACCAGTTCTCCGGAACGGCATGCGCCCAGACGTCCAGGCATGCCGTTTTTTTATGCCCGCGGCGGCGCCCGGAGCAGCACTCTCGGGAAGCGCCGAACCGGGGACCATGCAGCGGCGTTGCGGGATCTCAGACCGCGCTTGGCCTCCGGCTTGGAGGCCCGCGGGCCTCCGGAATACGGCCTTCGGCCGTTTGACGAGTGGGAGTGATTATCGTGTGCGCTATCGCGCACGACGTCATCGCCCAAGCGCCCAAGGATGGGCGCTAGCTTGTGAAGCCAGAATCGCGAAGCGATTCTGAATCGTCCACCGGCGTTGAACGCCGGTAGATGACGCGCACCCGTGCCGAACATTGTGTAAAAGAGATACCCACCGAGCCTAATCCTCCCTTTGGCTCACTCTGTTCGACCCGAGTCCCTCCGCGCTCATTAGACGTTCCCTATTCGGCGCTTCCGGGCAGCCCGCGTTGACGGCTTCCGCGCCATCCCCTACACTCATCCCCGCAAGGAGGAGCCCTTGGATCGGGAAACCATACGCCTGACCCAGCTTTGTTCCGCCGCGGGGTGAGCGGCCAAGATGGGCCCCGAGGCCCTGGCGCAGGTCCTGCGCCCCTTGACCGCCTTCGTCCCCCCCGAGCGCCGCTCCGACCTGATCGTCGGCCTGGCCGAGGGGGACGACGCAGCCGTACTCAAACTCGACGCCGAGAGGGCCCTGGTCTTCACGGTGGATTTCTTCACGCCCGTGGTGGACGACCCCTACGACTTCGGCGCCGTGGCCGCGGCCAACGCCCTGTCCGACGTCTACGCGACGGGCGGCGAGCCCCTCATGGCCCTGAACGTGGCGGCCTTCCCGGCGGACCTGGATCCGGCGGTGATCGAGGCCGTCATCCGGGGCGGGGCCGAAAAGGCGGCCGAGGCGGGCTGCGCTACCGCGGGGGGCCATACGATCCAGGACGCGGAGCCCAAGTTCGGCCTGGCGGTCATCGGCCTGGCCCATCCGGACCGGCTCTTCCTGAAGACCGGGGTCCGGCCCGGGGACTCCCTGGTCCTGACCAAGCCCCTGGGCACCGGGGTGATCACCACCCGGGCCAAGAACGGGGCCATCGATCCGGCTGTCCTGGCCGGGGCGGTGGAGTCCATGAAGCGCCTGAACCGGGACGCCGCCCGGGTCTTCGCCCGGTTCGGGGTCAAGGGCTGTACGGACGTGACGGGCTTCTCCCTGGCGGGCCACGCCCTGGAGCTGGCGGAGAAGAGCCGGGTCCGTCTCGAGATCGACTCGGGCGCCCTGCCCCTCCTGCCGGGAGCCCGGGCGGCGGTGGAGGGCGGTTTCGTGCCCGGCGGGGCCAAGCGGAACCGGTCCTACTACGAGGGCAGGGTTGCCTTCGCGGAGGGCGTGGACGAGACGCTCCGGGTTCTCTGCTTCGCCCCGGAAACCTCGGGCGGTCTCCTGGCCGCGGTCCCCGGGGACGCGGAACAGTGCGTCCGGGAACTGCGGGACTTAGGAGTCGAGGCCGCGGTGATCGGGCGGGCTGTGCCGGGCGGGGATGCCTCCGGAATCGCGTTCCTCTAAGACCCGTTCCGGGCGATGTAGTCCAGGGCCGCCTCGGCCAGGAAGCCGGACCGGGAGGATCCCTCCCTCCGGGCGTAGGCGTCGACCTTGGAAAGGATGTTCTCGGGCATGGTGATGTTCAGGCGCCGGACCTCCTTGGAAAGTTTTCCCAGATCCACCCCCACCAGGGCCCAGATCGTGCCCGGGGAATCGTTCCGGGCCCGGAGCTCCTCGATGGAGGTCGGCCGGGGGATCTCCTCGCCGTCGAGGTAGAGCCCCTCGATGTGGGCGAGGACGGCCTCCTCCGCGTTCTCCAGGGCATCCTCCACGGAGGAGCCCGCGGAAAAACACCCCGGAAGGTCCGGCACGGTGACGCCATAGTCGCTGTCGGGGTCCTTTTCCAGGTAGACGGGATATTTCATCTCAGCCCTCCCATTCCAGGCCGGCCTGGCGGAATATGCTGCGAGCGGTTCCCACGGGCAGGTCCGCCTTGGGATGGGGAACCGTCACCTTGCCGCGGTTCACCGGATGCTTGAACTGGTGATGCCTCCCCCGGATATTGAAAACGTACCAGCCATCCGCTTTCAGGAGTCGGATGACCTCGGCACTTTTCATGTGTGTATCTTACACACGTAATCAATTAAAGTCAACGTCCAAAACATGTCCGGGAAAATCTGGACAGGATGAACATGATGAAAAAAAGATGGACACAATGAAAGCAGGAGATCTGGAAACCGCCCTTGCGGGCCCGGAAATCCCGTAGTATCCTGCGGCTGTATCCGGCGGCCCGCGCCGGGCAAGGAAAAACCATGAGAAACGTCCGCATCCTGGCCGCAATCCTCCTGCTGTCGGTTTCCTCTGTTCTATTCGCCCAGGTGCGGGAGTCGGTGGTGCTGGTGGAACCCAAGTTGAGCGAGGACGGGACCGCCGTATTCCGGGAAATCGCGTCCTTCTTTAAGTCGCGAGGACTGGGCGACCTGGGCGAGTACTTCGAGGAGCGTTCGAAAAACGCCGGTTCCGGAAGCGGTTTCCTGACCCTGGATCCCTACGGCCGGACCATCATCGTCACAAATCGCCACGTCATGGCCTTCGCGGACTCGGCTACCGCGACGATCACCCGGGAGGAAGGGGAAAACCTCAAGCTCGAGGGCTGCCCCCTCCTCTACGAGGATCCTAACCTTGACCTGGCCGTCCTCCTGGTGCCGGACACCGCACCCCGGGACCTGCGACTCCTGCCGTTCGCGGATGCCGTGCCCCCGGACGGCACGGAGGTCTGGACCGCGGG